>NZ_CP014855.1:1500000-1674122 GCF_002214385.1 Thermococcus gorgonarius
ATGGTGAGGACAATGCTCGAGATAGTTAGGGGAGACATAACGCGCTTCCCTGCCGAGGCCATAGTGAACGCGGCCAATAGGTACCTTGAGCACGGCGGTGGCGTCGCATACGCCATAGCCAAGGCAGCGGCAGGAAACGTCCGCGAGTACATCAGGATAAGCAAAGAAGCCATGAAAGAACAGCTCGGTAAGGACTCGATAGAGCACGGCGAGGTCGTAGTAACGCCCGCATTAAGGCTGGAAAGGTTTGGAATCAAGTACGTCATACATACCGTCGGCCCCTACTGTGGCGGGGTTTGGGACGAAGACAAAAAGGAGAAGCTCAAAAAAGCCATCCTCGGCGCGCTAAGGAAAGCGGAAGAGCTGGGAGTCAAGAGCATAGCCTTTCCGGCGGTAAGCGCCGGCATCTACGGCTGCCCGCTTGAGGAGGTTGTGAAGACGTTCAAGGAAACTGTTGAGGAGTTTGAGCGAGAAGCAAAAAGCGTGGAGAGGGTTTACCTCGTGTTGTACTCGGAAGGAGATTATGAGGGGGCATTAAGGTATCTGGAAGAAAATTTAGGGTGAGACGATTGAAGGAATACATCCGTCTCCTACTCCTTCTGAGGCTCTTCCTGAGGCTTTTTGCCTTTACTTATCCCCTGCTCCTAACGGTTATGTATAACTTCTGGGTCTTTGAGAGACTGCCACTGGCCCTTTGGGTTGTCTATGTGGTCATCATAGCCCTTTGGGAGCTTCTCTCGGGAATTTTCGCGGACAGGCCTTTGCCAATGACTCTCTTGAAGGCTTACGCCGCCTTAACCATCTTCCTTGAGTTTCCCTCCGTCCTTTTGAGTTCTCGCCTTTCCACTGCCTTTGCCTTTCTCCCCTGGGTTTCGCTCTGGTACGGTTCTCTTATGGTCCTGGCGCTCCTGGTTGTCCTGACGTCCAGACGTCGATGATTTTCTTTTCCATTCGTCCTCTTGGCCTTTCCCGTGATTTTCCTCGCATAAACCCCCACGCGTAGGAAAAAGGGTAGCCTTTTATCCTTCCCCCTCCAAGTTAGACCGGTGGTGCCTATGCACATCGAGGACGTCTACATCTGGGACATCAACGCCAAGTGGCTCGGGATTTCTCCACTTCAACTCATGGAAAACGCGGGCTCTGGAGTTGCGAGAGTTATTGAGGAGAAGTTTGGAAGGAACCTTAAGATCGCGGTTTTCTCGGGCACCGGCAACAATGGCGGCGACGGCTTTGTCACTGCCAGACATCTCAGCTTCGAGAACGAGGTTACCCTCTTTCTCGTGGGTGATGAAGCTAAGATAAGGAGTGAAGAGGCGAGGCACAACTGGGAGATACTCAAGAGCCTCGACTTCGTGGAAATTAAAGTCCTCAAGGACTCCTCGTACATAAAGTCTCTCGACCTTTCCGGCTTTGACGTCATCGTCGATGCACTCCTAGGGGCCGGCACGAGGGGTGAACCTCGCGAGCCCATACGCTCCGCGATAGAGAAGATCAACGAGTACGCGGGGAAAGCCAGGATCGTCAGCATAGACCTGCCAAGCGGTTACCCCTCGAAAATCCGCGTCAAAACGGACTTCGCTGTGACGTTCCAGTGGGACAAGGAGGAGTATGAGGGCTTTGAGCGAATTGTGGTTAAAATAGGCTATCCGAAGGAGCTCTACCACCTCGTTGGCCCCGGCGATGTAAAGTTCGTGCTGAGGAAGAAAGGCCAGCACAAGGGGCAGAACGGGAAGCTGCTCGTGATAGGTGGAAGTGAGGACTACTTTGGGGCGCCTTACTTGGCATCAAAGGCCGCTTCCTACATCGTTGACCTCGTTTACCTTGCGATGCCAGAGTATTCAGCGAGAAGGATAAGCGACCCCGACTTAATTCTCCGCCCTGTCGAGGGGAAGAACTTCAGGCCGGAGTACGTTGAGGGTTTGATTGAACTTGCCAAGAGGGTTGATGCCGTGGTGATAGGGCCTGGAATCGGTCTCAGGGAGGAGACCAAAGCCTTCGTCCGCGAGTTCGTTAAGCGCTGTGATAAGCCGCTCGTTATAGACGCCGACGGGCTGAAAGCCATTGCAAAGGACTTAAGCGTTCTCAGGGGCAAGACCTTTGTCCTAACCCCCCACGCCGGCGAATTCAGGGTGTTATTTGGCTCGTCGCCTGAAGGCTCACTAACGGAGAAGGCTGAACTCGTGATTAAAAAGGCCAGAGAAATTGGCGGTGTGATACTACTCAAGGGCCCCTACGACATCATAAGCGACGGAAAAACCTGGAAGTACAACAAAACCGGCAACAGGGGAATGACCACCGGAGGAACGGGGGACGTCTTGGCGGGCCTCGTAGGTGCTCTGCTCGCCCTCGGAAACGAACCTTTGAGGGCCGCATCGGTTGGAGCGTTCCTCAACGGCCTCGCAGGGGACATGGTGAAGGAAGAGCTGGGGGAGAACTTTACGGCTTTAGAGGTTGTTAAAAAGGTTCCAAAGGCCGTGAGGTGGGTGGAGGAGTTCTGAAGGAGCACAGGGGCCACGATTATGGGTTACTATGGCTCCGTTATTTTTAAATACTTTTGCGGTATAATCCACTGGGGGATACAATGATGAGGGAGTACCTTCACAACAGGAAGTTTCTCCGTAATTTCCTTACCCGGTTGGTTGCGGCTGAGGTTCTGGTAGTGCTCTTCGGAAAGTATGGCCCAGAGATTGGTGTAAAGTTCGGCATTCTGTGGTTGCTCGCCATGACCCCCTTCATTTTGTATCTCTACCGCGAAGAGTGGCAAAAGTTCTCCAAGGTGTACTCTCCAAGGGAGGCCGACAGAATAGCTACTAACCTCCTGATGGTGCGCTATATGATAGGATTCATACCGATAACGGCCGCACTGCTGGGAAGGTGGTTTGATGGAAACCTCATCGTACTCGGCTTGACAGGTTTTCTCTTTGCGCTTCTGGCTGCAAAGCTCCTCACAGATGCCGGTTATCCCCTCAGCAGGGAGGAAAGAGAGAAGATACTTAAGGCGCAGTTCGCATGACAGTGGTTGTGATGGGGGCTCTAGGGATCAGAGGCCCCTTCTGTCCTATTTCTCCGCTGGTGTTGGCCCTCTTCGGTGGGCACTTTGGATTCTTTTTAGAATAAAGAGAGTTTAAAATCTGATGAGAGTTTTAACTTCCCTGGCCTTTTCACAGAGCTCGCAACTCTGGAGGAACACGAGCATATTCAAAAGGTGAAAGAGCTCAACCTCGGTTAGGTCAACATCTGCCTCAGAAATTCTCTTTATTATTGGCTGTGATCTAATTTCGATCTCGTCTAAAACTTCCTTTGCAATCTTCTCCAGCTTTTCCCGATCCCTGATTTTAAAGCCGGCCCTTTCGAGTATCTGGACGAGTTTCCTAGCCTCTACCTGTAGATAAGCCTGTCGGAATTCCGCTATGCTCTCATCGGGTTCGACCTTTATGAGAAACATCCTCGCCGTCCTGCCATAAATCTTTTCGTTGCCGTGAGACTCAACTTCCTCAACGAGACCCTCAGATTCGAGAGCCTTAATATGACGGTAAATAGTTGTTCTATCCTTCCCAATAGCCATGCTAAGCTCGTTAATGCTCATCGGACGCTCCCTGAGGAGAGTGAGAATTTTAAACCGGGTCGGCTCCGAGAGTACCTTAACTGTTTCAGGGTTTGTTATTATGAGGACCTCTTTCATATCTGACCCTCAATACTCTTCCAGTTTATCCTGGGGAGTCTCTTCTTCCTCCACTATTCTCTTCCCGGCAGCCACCATGTCGATGCTGTGCACCACGCCGCCGAACTCCTCTATTGTCTGGACTATCTCGTCGTAGTCCAAGTTGTCCCCAACAACGGTTATCTTAACGTTCTCCGTTTCCTTATCGATTTCAACGAGGGTTATGTTAACTCCCTCGACACCCTCAAGCTCGCTCAGTCCGAGTGCCAGTTCAGTAACGATTGGCTGGTGGGGCTTGAGAACGTCGAGAACGAGGAGCCTTATTCCCTTTCCCATCCTTACTCATTCCTCCTTTTGAGTATCTCCCCGAGTTCCCTAAGAAGGTTCAAAACCTCTCCGTCCCGGCCCATCCTGGCCATGGCCAGCCACTCTATCGCGTGGATTATGTCCTCGTCGGAGAAGTTCTTTAATTTCTCCTCGTTGGCCTCTATCTCCTTTGAGATCTCCGTCTTGTACTCGTGTTCCTTCTTGAGGAGTGCGTCCATCACGTTGAGCAGCTTTTCTTCATCAAACTCATAACCTAATGCCTTGAATATCTCAAGCTTTGTTTTCAGCCTTGAGCGGGCGAAGTAGCGGAGCTCCTCGTCACCGAGGTATAGGTTGATGTAGAAGGCATCCGCAGTTCTGCCGTAGTACTTCTCCACGAGGTTGCCCTTCATCTCCGTCCTCTTGACCTCTACTAAGCCAGCCTCCTTGAGCTTCTCGATGTGGTGGTATATCGTCTGGGGTGTCTTCCCCAGTATCTCGCTCAGCTGTGATATCGTCATCTCCCTGTTTCGAAGCAACTGAAGGATCTTCCTCCGTGTATCTTCAAGCATGAGTTTTATTATATCTGGATCGGTAACGACTTTCACCTTTGCCATTGGCACCACCAATTTAAACGCTCTAATTTCCTTTTTAACGTTCCGGGATTTAACTCTTTTGCTTCCTTTAGCATCCGGCAATTTTATATATGTAAACCTCAACTGGAGAGGGATATAAAATCCAGCCCCAGGAACCCTTAAAAACATAACTCAAAAAAGTCGGTGGAGGTGGTAGGGTATGGAAAAGCCGAATCTGGACTTTCTGTTCTATCCAAAGAGTGTTGCCGTTATTGGTGCTTCCCACGTCCCTGGAAAAGTTGGAAACGCCATAATGCGCTCCATAACGCTTCGCTACGATGGGAAGGTCTACGCCGTCAACGTCAAAGGCGGTGAAATTGAGGTCAACGGAAGGAAGTTCCCGGTTTACAGAAGCATAAAAGATGTCCCGGATGAAGTTGATGTTGCAGTCATAGCGGTTCCGGCAAAGTTCGTCCCAGATGTCATAGACGAGTGCGGTGAGAAGGGCGTTAAAGCCGCCGTTGTCATCTCAGCTGGCTTTAAAGAGGCTGGAAGAGCTGACCTTGAGGAAGAGCTCGTGAGACGGGCTAAGAAGTGGGGAATCCGCGTCGTCGGCCCGAACTGTCTCGGCGTCACAAACCTTGAGAACGGCTTCGACTGCAACTTCAACCCGCCTGAGAGGCAGGCGAGACCGCCCTTCGGAAAGGTTGCTTTCATGAGTCAGAGCGGTGCCTTTGGGGCGGCAATCCTCGACTGGGCCGCGAGTCACAAGATAGGAATGAGCAAGTTCATCAGCCTCGGCAACATGGCAGACCTCGACGAGAGCGACTTCATGGCATACCTCGGCGACGATCCGAAGACCGGCGTTATCACTGCCTACATTGAGGGGGTAAAGGACGGCAGGAAGTTCTTCAACACGGCCAAAGAGGTCACCCTGAAAAAGCCCGTCGTGGTGCTCAAGAGCGGCAGAACCGAGGCCGGAGCAAAGGCCGCCGCGAGCCACACAGGTTCTCTCGCCGGTTCCTACAGGATATACCAGGCGGCTTTTGAGCAGGCTGGCGTTCTGGAAGCGAAAAGCATGCGCCAGCTCTTCAACTACGCCAAGGCTTTGGCCATGCAGATGCCAGCAAAGGGCAACCGCGTGGCTATAGTCACGAACGGTGGCGGAGCTGGCGTTATGATGAGCGACGGCCTGCTTGAGCGCGGAATGAAGCTCGCCGAGCTGAGCGAAGAAACCAACGAGAAGTTCAGGAGAGATATCGAGGCAGGAAAGCTCCCCGAGCACATGAGCTACAGGAACCCGATAGACGTCATCGGAGACGCTCCATCCAGCAGGTACGAGATAGCCATGCGCTACGCTCTGGAGGACCCAAACGTTGACGTTCTGGTGGTCATAGCGCTCTTCCAGAGTCCGGCTTTGGATGAGGGTATCGTTGGGGCCATGGAGAAGATGAAGGTCTACGGCAAGCCGATAGTCTTCGTTGCTCCGGGTGGGGATTATCCACACAAGATGGCCAGGAACATCGAGCTCAAAGGAATCCCGGTCTACGAGACGGTCGAGGATGGGGTTGACGCCGTCTATGCCCTTGTTAAGTATGGAGAATGGTTGAGGGAGAACGGAAAAATTTAATTCCAATTTCCTTTTTCCCTACGACATTATTTAGCCAACGACCTTTTCAAAGACCCTCTCAAAGTTTTTGAAGGTTATTCCCTCTATTTCTCTTCTGCTAAAGTTCTCCTCGAGTTTCTTGAGAAGGTTGGGTATGTCGCTTTCATCCCTCAGTCCAACAACGCTCCTTCCGCTCCATCCCGGGAGATAATAGACAAAATCGAAGCCAAGGCCAACGTGTTCATAGCCCAGAAGATCAACCATGTAGGCAATGTGGCCAACGTATTTTTCCAGCGTGGGGTTATTCCGATCCACAAAGCTGAATATGGCCACTGCCCCAACGACACCATCCCTCTCAGCTATGGCCTTTAGTTGCTCATCGCTTAAGTTCCTAGGATGATCGCAGAGAGCCCTTGCGTTGGAATGGGAGGCGATAACAGGGAACGAAGTAACATCCAGAGCGTCCCAAAAGCCGGCCTCGTTTATGTGACTCAAGTCTATGAGAATTCCAAGTTCCTCAGCTTTACCAACGACTTCGACTCCAAAGTTAGTCAGACCCCCGTTGGTTCTTTCAAAGACTCCGTCGCCTATCTGGTTCCTTAGGCTCCACGTAAGAGTAAGAACCCTGAGTCCGAGGGAGTAGAACACCTCAAGGAGGTCCAGGCTCTCAATGGGCTCCCCTCCTTCAAGACCAACCCACAAAGCAACCCTGCCAGATCTAATTATCTCATTCATTTCCGAGACATTTCTCGCTATTTCAAAACTCTCGCTTTCGTGGACGTCTGCCCTAAGCCTGTTAAGGGCCTCCAGAGCATACCTTAGAGCCCACGGTCTTTTGTCGGGTGGCGTCCAGATCGATGTAACCCTCGACCGGATATACTCACCAAAGAATCTCTCGTAGTTCCGTTCAAGGACGAAAGCCTGTCCCTTACCCCTTTCCTCCCATAGGAAGGTGGGAATATCAGAGTGAGCATCAAAAATCATGGAGTCCATCTAGAACTCCTCCTCAAGCTTTTTCTTCAGTTCAGAGATATTCTCAACGAGATCCCTCCTTTTCTTTGGATCAGACACTAGAGCTGCCACTTCAAAAGCCTCAGAGAAATCTTTTCTCTCGGCCAGCTTCAAAGAGATAGTCCTCAGTGCCTCGTCCCTCTTCGCAGGATCGGCTATCTTCATAGCAAACTTAAGGGCCCTCTCCAGCTCATCCATGTCAGTTAGTATTACCGCTGCCTTCTGGACGTTCTTCTCGGACAGGCCGATTCTGTCAAAGAGCCTAAAAGCAACTCCCAGTACGTCCAGGTATTCAGGGGACCCGACCTTTTTCGCCCAGGAAGAGACCTCTAAAAGGGCTATAAATAGATCCTGGGGATCTTCAATTGACTTTTCGAGAAGGGAAACAACGTACCGATAACGTCCCTCCAGAAGGACCTTTCTTATTTCAGGAGTTCCAAAGAAGTAGACTGTTTTAGCCAGGTTTAGCTTTTTCTCGGCATCTGCAGCCTTCTGGCTCACGTAAAGTTTATCGAATATGTCGTAAGCTATTTTGTAGAATTCTATGGCATCTCTTGAGTGAAGGAAGTCAGCAGTGTTCTCTATGATGCTGGCCACCTCTATTAGGAGGTCTATTTTACTCCTATAGTCAATGTTGGCTGAAACTGCTAGCTCGAAGGCATCGTTGAACTGAGCCAAAGCCTCCTCAAAAAAGCCGGATCTGGCCAGATAGTGGGCTAGAACGCATATTCCCAGGACCTGCTCACGGATGTCCTTTATCCTGGCTATTTCGTCAATTGCAATCTCAAAGAACTCATTTGCGGTATCGTAATCCCCAAGAAGAGAGTAAACGTGGGCTATCTTCGAGGAGAGGTACGCTCTATCGTAAGGATCCTTTATCTTTCTTAACAGTTCAACTGCCTCCTCAAGCGCCTGGTGCTGTGCTATTCCATTAACGCCATTCGCTTTAATAGCTATTTCAAGGAGAGCATCCGCCCGATCAAACGGATCTTCGAGTTTTCTAGCTTCCTCAAGTGCCTCATCAAAGAGACCCTTCGATGCAAGAAGAAGTATGTTGTCAAGTTTCTCCATCGCCCTCGCCTTAAGAATTTTGGAAGGGAAAGTTTATAAAATTCCCGGAAGGGGGAGTTTTATGCTAACACTGGCCCTGTACAACACTTACGACACAAGAAGGCTTCACGAAGCCCATCTCAGGGCAATAGCAAGGGCTGGACCCGTAGCGTATGCCTTCGACTTTCACCTGGCTCTGGTGGGATTTCCACTGGAAGGAAAGCCCACTGATGTAGCAGAGGAAATAGCCAAAAATACCACAATAGGAAAAGGAGGGAAGTACCTGCTGGAACTCGCCCAAAACAACAAGTTTCACCTCCTCGATTTTCCAAAAGGGGGATTTCCTCCTCAGTTCGGGATCCCAGTAGCAACCACGAGAAAGCCCTCAGAAGAAAAGAAGATAACTCCACTCGAAGTCGCCGAGAGGTCTCTTAGGGGAGAAAGCTTCATACTCCTAGTTGGCCTGGGGAGACACGGGCTACCAAAGGAAACGTTTAAGTTGGCACGATACCATATGGACATAACCGGAAGGGGAGTAAGCCTTGAAACCTGCACGGCCATAGGGGCGATTCCCTCCAAAATAAGAACTCTGATGGAGGCCCTGCAATGGAAGACGGATGGGCAAAAGAACTGGCGTGGATACTCATCTCGATTATAATAGTGGCCGGAATAAACTACGGCCTCAAGATCGTTATGAATACAGACTCCCCGCTCGTCATAGTCATAAGCGGTTCTATGGAGCCCGTGTTTTACAGGGGCGATGTAGTGCTTCTCAAAGGCGTGTCCCCCGACGACATTAAGGTTGGCGATGTGATAGTATACAACGCCCCCATGTATGCTTATCCAATAATTCACCGAGTTCGGGAGATAAAAACGGTTGAGGTAAACGGGCATGAGGAAAAGTGCTTCGTTACATGGGGGGACAACAACCCAATTCCGGACTGGGGGGAGTACAGGCTCTACCCAACGCCCAACGGCGGAGTTCCCTGTGTGCCTGCCTATGCCGTGGATGCCAAGGCTGTTATGGTGTTCCCCAAGATAGGGGTAATACCCCTGTGGATCAGGGAGCACATGTAAGAGGAAACGGGATGATGTGAGGGTAGGTGGCTGAGGGATGATGACCTAATCGGCCCCTGACCGGCTAGAAACTACTAAAAACCTGGGATTGCATTTAAGGGGTACAGCATATGGGCTGGAAGGACAAACTCGGATTGGTTCACATATACACCGGAAACGGCAAGGGAAAGACAACGGCTGCCCTTGGTCTCGCCGTCAGAATGCTTGGTTCGGGGGGAAGGGTCTTCATAATACAGTTTATGAAGGCCCCTAATGTTTATGGTGAACAGAAAAAGATAGCCGAGTGCGGGGCAGTTATCGAATCCTTCGGTCTTCCAAAATTCGTCCACGGGAAGCCGGAGAAGGAAGATATAGAGGCCGCAAAAAAGGCACTGGAGCGCGCCAAAGAAATAGTTTCCAGCGGGGAATGGGATCTGGTAATCCTGGACGAGATATGCGTTGCCCTCGGTTTTGGAATGCTGGAATTGGAAGAGGTTAAAAAACTCATAGAGAATAAGGCAAAGAACACTGAAATCGTTCTCACCGGTCGTTACTGCCCGGAGGAGCTCTTTGAGCTTGCGGACTACGTAACTGAGATGAGAGAAATAAAGCATCCGTACCAGAGGGGGATTATGGCAAGGAAAGGGGTGGAGTTTTAATTCGGAGATTTCGACGATCAACCGAAAAGCTTTTTAGCTAAGAACGATTAAGATAAGCTGGGAAAGTTTTAGTAACAATTTTTTAAGAAAGGAGGTGAGATCATGAGTAGCGAGCTGATCCAGCAGATAGTTCAGGTTCTCAAGGAGCAAGTTGTTCAGGATACCGTTGTTCCCAGAAACATTAGAAGGGCCGCCGAGCAGGCAATAGAGGTTCTTCTGGATGAGAACAAGGATCCCTCGGTTAGAGCCGCCGATGCCATAGCCATTCTTGAAGAGATAAGCGAGGACCCGAACATGCCAATGCACACTAGGACAATTATCTGGGAAGTTCTCGGGGCACTTGAGCAGGTTAAGTGAGCTTTTTCTTTTTAGATTACAAACTATTTCGAGTCAGGTACCACAGTTTGGAGCTTTCCTCCACCAGTTCTGCCTTGTAAAAAGCTTCTCTAAGTGTTCTCCCAACGGTAACTACACCATGCCGCTCCATTAAAACAGCGTCCACCTCGCTAAGCCCTTCGGCAACGGATTTAGCCAGTTCAACGCTTCCTGCAGGCTTAAACGGGATCACCGGAATTCTGCGAAGATAAATTTCAGCTTCAGGAGTTATTATGGGGAGTTCTTTCTTTAGAATGGAAGACGCGGCTATCGCGTAAGGTGGATGAAGATGAACCACGGCACGTACTTCGGGTCGTTTCTTGTATACCTCCAGATGAAGCCTGTACTCACTCGATGGCCTAACGGGGCTCAGGACTTTTCCGTCCAGGGTAATGGAGGCTATCTGGCCGGCAGTCATATCATCCATGACCGATCCAGTGGATTTTATCAGGACCAAGCTTCCAGTCCTGACGCTGAGATTGCCGCCAAACGCTGCTGTCAGACCCCTCTCATGCGCTTTTCTTGAATACTTTATAAGCTGGAGCTTTAGACATCTCATTTTCTCACCACCTTTATTTCGTACCCGCAGTCGAGACAAACGGCCCGATCGTTCTTCCATCTCAGCTCTCCACCGCACACTGGACACGTGTCGAGCTTACCACTTTTGCTCCACCTCTCGTACGTCTCACCATCGATTACTAAAACCACTCCACCCTCTTCTTCATTCACTTCACCCAAAACGGGATTGCTGAGGAGTTCTCCCGTTTCAGCATCGATTATAACGGGCTCCAGACCGATGTTCCCTTCATACTCTATGTCGTTTGCCGGAAGAATCTCCAGAATGAGGGCGTTCAGTTTCCTATCGCGGTAGACAACGATCTCCAGAGCGTCACTGAGGTCGCCGCTTGAAGAGATAACGTCAATCACGAGACTCTCCCTGGGAATCAGCAGGGCAATTAAATCTCTGGACCGATAAACACCTATTCCACCCCTGAGACACAGCTCCTCCAGTCCGAGGTTTTTCAAGATATCCCCAACTTCATCACCGGAAGGCAACCTCAGGGTGGATAGCATTATCTTCATTATCTTTTCTGCGAGCGAAATCGCCAGTGCAACTGGCTCCATCATGATCCCCACCATCCCCACTCATCAGAAAAATTTATAAACCTCTCCCAGACACTAAAGGACGGGCTGAACTGTAGGGTCCCGCGGTAGCCTAGCCTGGGAGTGGCGGCGGACTGTAGATCCGCAGGTCCCCGGTTCAAATCCGGGCCGCGGGACCACCAGAATTCTTCTTGGTGGGACATAATGGGGTCACGCGTGTTAAAGGCCATTTCCCTGATTTTGATTGGACTGGTTGTTTTCGTTGGTCTGGATATAGCTTACAACGATGGACAGCTTTCAAGGAGATACCTTCCGCCTCAGATTTTCAATCTCTCCAAAGAAGCAGATGATGCAATAAGAGGGAAAATACTGGGCGAACTCACTGGAGACCCAATAGAAGAGGCACTGGAAAAACACCTCAACAACAGGAGCGAGATCCAAACCGTTGAATATCTAACAGATGAACTCAAAGGTTCCAATATACTCGAATCAGCGTGGAATATCCTTAGATGGGAAGATGAACACATATCTTATGACTTTTCCAGGCGTGAACCCCTAATGAGACCGATTCCACAAATCATCACGAGCGGGAGAGGTATCTGCGGGGACTACACTCTGTTAACCCTGGCTATTCTGATTCAAATGAACTACACCGAGCTCTATGCCATGGCCATAACGTTCAACGAGTCCGATGTGGGGCACCTAACGGCTGTCATTAAATACGGCGGAAAGTTTTTGGTCGTTGACCAGCACCCCCCGGTTATGGATCTGGGCTCATACTACTGGTACTGGAGTGTTTACAGATTGGAGTACCTAAACGAAAGTCCACAACACATTAAAACCGCAACACTCTACAGAATCACGGTAGAAAACAGCAAAAAGATAAAGGTCGAAAAAGCTGGAGAACTGGAAGCCGGCGACTTTCTGAAAGAAGACTATAGTATCAGAGACTTAGACCTTGAGAGGGTAAAGACCAAGCTTCTTTCTAGGTTCAAAAGAGATTATGGATTGATTGAGGATCCCGGCCTGCAAAAGTACGGGGAAAACGAGGCGGTTCCTCCACGTTATTCGCGTCTCTACGTGTTCAAGGCCACTTTTCCAGGATATGCAGAATTCTACTTTCCCGAAGGGGAAGACTGCTTTGTACAGGATCTCTACGAAAAGTTGAGAAATCATGAGAAACTGAAGGACATTCTCCCCAGCTCAAAGGCAATCTGGATAGATGTAACAGAAAGCAAGGGGTCCCTGGTTATAGGGCTATATACAGCAACTCGACTGGATATTTTCCAACTTTTGATCAAATCTTTGGGATTATTTAATTCCCAATAGTTTATTTACAAACTTTGCAAACCAATAATAGAACTTTTCCAAGATTTTCATAACATACCTGGATAATTCCTAAAACAAAACCATCTAAATCTAGAAAAATATTTAAACATTAAGTTCTAGATATGTATTTGGTGAAGAGCGTGGAGGAAGAGCTACTGAAAAAATTGGTTTCAATACCTTCTCATTTCGAGAGCACCAGTGACATTTCAAACTTCGTGGTATCTTTTCTTGAAGAGCACGGACTAAGTGTTGAGTACCAAGAGGTGGAAAGTTTTGGCAGCAATGTGGTATCCCGCATCCCTGGGAAAAGGCTCACAGTCATTCTCAACGGCCACATGGACACCGTTGGGATTTCCCATGGATGGACAAAAAACCCCTGGGGCGAGATTGAAGGAGATAAGTTCTACGGTCTCGGAAGCGCCGATATGAAAGGTGGACTGGCAGCCTTAATCTCCGCTTACATTGAGATATCAAAACTTCCCAGAAAAAAAAGACCCACTGTGATTTTCACGGCAGTGGTTGATGAAGAAGGCTATTCCAGGGGAACCTGGAAACTGATAGAGAGCGGACTGGCTAAGAACGCCGATGTAGTGTTTATAGCAGAACCGACAAACGAGAAAGTCATGCTCGGGGCAAGGGGACGCTTTGTGATAAACTTAAAAGCTAGAGGGAAAAAAGCCCACGCAGCACGCCCTGAAAAGGGAATAAACGCCATAGAACAACTTGGCATGCTCGTTTCAAACCTTCCAAAGATAAAGACCAAAAAACACAGATACCTGGGAACAGGTTCTTACTGTACCCTTCAGTTCACGGGGAAATCAGACGGTCTCAGCGTGCCTGATTACGCAGAAGCTATCGTAGACAGACACATCGTCATTGGTGAAGACTGGGAGAGGGTAGAGAACGAGATAGAGAGGCTTGTGAAAAAACTCGGCATAAAGGCAGAGATCGAAATCTCAAAGTTTCCACGGCCAACCCCCGAAATGTTGCCATACACGGTAAGAGAAAACAGCAGGTTCGTATCGCTAATGAAGGCTACCTACTACGTCCTCTTTGGGGAGGAACCTCAAATAACCTACGGACAAAGTGTTGGGGACTTCAATTACTTCGGAGCTTACCTCAGGGTGCCCACAATAGTGTTCGGGCCGAGAGGGGCAAACTGGCATTCAGCTGATGAATGGGTAAGCCTCTCCTCAGTGAGAAGGGTGAAAATGGTCTACACCGAATTGCTCCAGATCCTCGGAAGCAGAAAGAGGTTCAATGAGCTTTTGGAGATCAAAGAACGAAAAACAGAAAACGCTGTCACATAACGCAGCACTCATAGATTATCTCGACGTCTCTGATGCTTTTTGCCCACTCGATTATCTTTCTCGGCGGGTTCGTCAGCCTGTCTACCCCAACCAAAACCGCCCCCCTGTCAAAATCGAGCCTCCACCTTCCGAGTGGCCGCATGCAACCTATGCTTAGCTCACCCTTAAAGCACTCTCTGGCGTATTTCACGACCTTCAGGCTCTCCTCCACGCTCGGTTTTGGGACGTTCTCCATCTCGGTTCCCTTCGTCGGAATGAGCACGTCAAGGACGAGGACGTCTATCGGATAGCTCAGCAACAGGTCTATGGCTTTGTATTCCCAGTGGATTTTTCCAAAGTCCAGGCCGATGGTTATGTGGGGTGCAACCCTTATTCCGTTCTCCGTGAGCAGGTCGAGGATTCTGAGGTAGTCTTTCACGGTCTTGTCTATTTTGTAGACCCGCTTTATCACATTGTCGTCGCCGACGAAGTCGAGGGAAACAACATCAACCCAGCGGAGCCACTTCAAATCGTTCTCGTCTATAAAGCCGACGTGGGCGTTGAGCTTGAGGTTGGTTCTCCTCTTTATCTCCCGGATTTCATCGGCGTAGAAATCCAGCGGGACCTTCAGCCTTCCGTCCATCCCGCCGCTCAGCAAACAGCCGGCGTAACCCTTTCTGGAAAGGTCGAGGCAGTAATCCAAAAGCTCTCCCCGCTCCGGCTTTCTCATGCCCTCAAGGTAGTGTTTCCCACAGTGGGCGCAGTTTAAAGCGCAGGCGCTGCCGGTGACGGAGATAGATGGAAATTTGATGCCGGGGATGTAGATTTTGAGCTTTTTTCGTTCCGTCATCTGGAACACCGGTCGAGTTCCTCTTTTGGCATCTGGAGAAAAGTTGGGAAAAATATAATGGTTTTGGAACAAAAATGGGAAGAGGGAAGTCACTTCTTTTCTGCTTCCCCGCGGTTCTTGAACAGCGGCCACCAGGCCTTCTCGCTAAAGAGGCTCATGAAGGCCGGGCCAATGAGGTAGACCGCCATCGTCGCCGTCAGGAGTATTCCGGCCGCCAATGCGAAGCCCATCTCCCTCGTTCCCCACGTGCTGCTGAGCATCAGCGCACCGTAGGTGCTCGCGAGAACCACTGCCAAGCCTATGACGAGGATGTCCATCGTTCCGGCGGCAACTATCAGCGCCTCGTCTGGTTTCCTGCGCTCGAACTCGTCCCTTGCCTTCACGAGGTAGAAGCTGTTGTAGTCTATGCCGACTCCCATGAGCACGACGAAGACCATCAGCGGCAGGAACCACATGACCTCCTGCCCAAAGACCTTCTCGAAGAGCCACGTCGAGACCCAGATGCTCGTCATGACACCGAGGAATATTGTGATCATCGTGGAGGCCACTGCCGGCAGTCCCTTGAGGGTCGGTATGAGCGAGAGGAACATGAGCACTAAGGCCACTGGGATTATCCTGTGCCAGAAGATGTCGTTTATCCTGTCGGTTAGGTCCATTGAGAGCGCCGCGCCTCCTCCAACAAGGCCGGCCTTGATCCTCGGGTTCTTCTCGGCAACTTCCCTAACGTAAGTCCTTAATGCTTTCACGAGGTTCTTGGCCTCCTCGTCGGTCGGTCTGTACCTGCTCTCGACCTGAAGCAGTACCTTGTCACCCTTTGAGGAAATGAATCTGTCGCCGCCGAGGGCCTTCACCGCCGAGAGGGTTAAATTGCTGACTGGCTCTCCATAGGGCCTGGTCGGTGAATAGACGGCTTTAACACCACCCATCGTGGCTATGTGGGCGGTTATTTCGTCTATGAGCTTGAGGTCGTCGTCGCTAACGTTGCCGCTGAACTCGATTATCACGTAGTTGGGCGACATGAGCGACGCGCCGAGCTTCTCCTCGCTGAGCGTCATGAACTTGAGGGTATCGCTGTCCTCAGGCAGGAAGAGGCTCATATCGTGGGTTCCCTTGAAGGTCACGAAGGTGTAAGTTGCTGGAGCCGCTATGAGGAGCGCTATTATGAGGACCACCTTGGCGTGCTTGACCACCCACTCGGCAATCCTGCTCCTCTCGTGGACGTCCAAAGCGCTGGCGTGCCTGATGTGCCTCGGCCACCAGAACCAGCTCTTGTCGCCGATGAGGGCGGTTATTGCCGGGATGAACGTTAAGCTCGCGATGAGGACCGAAACGACCGCGAGCGGTGCTATTATGCCCATCTGCTGGAATATCGGGAACTCCCAGGCGAGGACGAATGAAGCGAAGGCTATGATGTCTGTGAAGGCGCTGGCCAAAACTGCATCCTTGGCCCTCCTCAGAGCCTCAGCGACGGCCTTCTCGTGATCGTAGCCCTCTGCAATGTACTCCCTGAAGCGGTGGACGTAGTATGTCGAGTAGTCTATACCGAGACCGAGGGCCGTCGTGATAGTCAGCATCTGCGCCCAGCTTCCGATGTCGATTATTCCTCCCCTCGCCAGGAGGTAGGCTATTCCCAGAGCGGTCAGGGCTGAGGTCGCAACTCCCGTAAACGGCAGGAAAGTCGCGAGGAGGGCCATTCCCATGAGTATGAAGAGAACCACGAGCGCCATTATCATGCTCGCCCTGGTGGTGACGCTGTTGTCCTTTCGGCCGTACTCTGTCATCTCATGCGCCTCAACTGGCGTTCCGCCGAGGGCGCCCTCAGCCTCCGGGAAGTACTTCCCTAACTCCTCAAGGGCTATCTTCTTGACAAGGGTGGCGTTTTCTGCCCTGTACCTGTAGATGTCCTCACTCGGCCCGGGCCTTCCGCGCGGGACGAAGGTTATGAGCATCGTAGTGTTGTCGTCGCTCTTGAGCATGCTCAGGTATGTTCCAGCCTTCTCCAGCACCGTCGGGAAGAGTTCCTCGGCTAACGGCTTGACGTCGTCCCTTGTCATTGCATTCGGCCTGTCCTTGAACTCGAAGGCTATATCAACGAGCTTCGAGGAGTCAAAGGCTATCTCGATGCCGTACGGGTTGTTCTTTGCGTAGGAATCTACGAACGACCTCACCGTCTCCTTGACGAGCTTTGCTATCTCCTCCTCGCTCATGGGGTAGTTCTTAACTATCGTCTCGGTCAGGTTGAGGAAAACTCCTCTGAACTCCTCGGGAACGCTGACGTTGGCGTTCTCCATCTGCTCCCTGGCCCCTTCGAGGAAGAGGTTCTCGGCCAGCTCCCTCGGGTCTGCGCCTTCGTAGAGTTCCTTCACAATCTCCGAAACGTTGAACTCCACATTTCCGCCCATGCCGGAGCTAAGCGCGGAAACGACCTCTATGGTAGCCTCTTCAAGCCTCTCACCGCTTATTATTCCCTGGGGGTCTTCGGTGGCGGTTTTAACGATTATATCGGCTATGGCTTCAGCGTTTGGAACGCCCGCCTTGGACAGCTGCTCACCTGTTCCGGCCTTGAGCATTTCAAGGGCGACCTTATCGAGAACCTCCGGGCTTCCGTTGCTCTCGTATAGCTCCTTCAACAGGTTCTCTTCAACGCTCAGGCCCATCTGGGCCGTTATGGCCTTGAGGACTGAGATTGTGGCTTCCTCAAGAGCAGCCGGGTCTTTTGAGAGAACTCCGGTGGCGTTCTCGTCGTAAGTCAGAACCGCATCGACAATGAGCGGGGCGAACTTGGAAGCCTCAGCTGGAAGGTTCTCCGCCATGCCAGAGAGGAGAATGCTTCTCTCAAGCTCCTTCGTCGGCCCGGTCTTTAAAAGCTCTTTCAGAACTTCTTTAGCGTTTGGAAGTCCCGAGAGCGGGTTGTTTGGGGCATTACCAATGAGCGAGAACGCAACCTCAACGGCAGCGTTCTCAACGGCCTCAGCACTTGGGTTTGGTCCGAGTGAAATCGCCGTCTCGACTATTCCGGAGAAGGTCTTTGCATCGATGGTTCCAAAGCCCTCAACCTCAACCGTCTGGCTGCTCTGGGCTATTATCTCAGGAAGGCTCTGAAGGGCCGACGTGGCTATCTCAGAGACAGCTTGGGTAAGCTCCTCCGGGCCCATGCCCTGGAGGGCATACTCGCTTCCGGCTTTTTCGTCGAAGGCCTTAACTCCAAAGTAGAAAGCTTTTCCGTAGGCCTCGACGAGGGGAACCTGTTCCGCCGGCGAGCCGGCTTTGACGATGCCCTCCGTAACGTTGGCGAGGAACGCGTCGGTTATAGCTTGAGTCCCCGCTCTGGCATAGACCGGATAAACCGAGTTGAAGACCGCGTAGACGAACTCCGGCGTTGTTCCGGTCTGGCTGGCTATGGCCTGCGCCTCGGCCTGGGTCAGGTTTCCTCTATCATAGGCTCCGCTCGCGAGTATGGCCTTGTGAACGGCTATCACTCCCATGTAGGTATTCCCGTAGGTCGCGTTCAGCGTGTAAAGTCCCTGGTTTAGCTCCGCCAGCGTGGAGTTGAGGGACTTGAGCATTTCCGCTGTTGAAGTGAGGTTTCTGTGAAGGACAAAGTAGGCCAAGTCGGTCTGATTGAGCGCGTCCCTGAGGAGAACCGTCTGGTTGTAAAGGTCAGTAACGTTCTGCTTCAGAGCTAAATAACCCTGCGCGGCACCGATGAGGCCGTTTTTGACCATCTCGGTGGTGTTGTCGAGCTGGTAAACCGCGGCGAGAAGCTGGCCAAAGCCCTCGTTCGTCTGGACCGCGGTTGTGTAGAGAAGTCCCGTAACGTTCGCTGTCATCCTGGTTATGTTCAGCGTGAGGTCGTACGTCATGTTCCATAGCTCATCGAGGGCATCGTAGTAAGAGGTCACGTTGTCGGCGTATTTGCCTTCAACACGCTCCTTGAAAGAATAGTAAGCTTCTCTCGCCCTCTCGTCGTTGACGCTTATGTTCGTGATGAGCAGGTACGTCAGGTTCTCGTTCCGTGCCTCTGAGAATTCCTCGGAGATTATGTCCTGAACCTTTATGGACTCTATGTTGTGGGACACCATTTGCTCCTCGCTGTAGTTGGTAACCTCGCTCAGCTTCGCCGCGAGGGGGGACATCAGGATTATCACGACTATCCACGCGAGGAGCACGAGCTTCGCGTGCTTGGCTATCCACTCGTTCCAGGCCATCGCGACACCCCCAAAGGTTTTTAAGTCATTGTCATGGATATGTTGATTGTAAATCTATCTGATTCAAATATGTTTGATTCAGACATATATGGGTCGGGCTGAACTTATAAGCCTTTTGCCCGGTGGTGAGAGAATGGCGGATTCAAACCTTGTGAGAAACCTCTACACAGTGCCCATGAAAAACATGATACTCCTTATCATCGGCTTAAAGGGGGAAGCCCACGGCTACGAGATTCTGAAAGAGATAGAGAAAATGACCTTCGGTAACTGGAAGCCGAGCCATGGCAATCTCTACACCATGCTCAACAAGCTGGCAGAGGAAGGGCTGGTAGAGCCGAGGGAAGAATACCGGGGGAAGAGGAGAATCGTTAAGTACGCGCTCACCGAGAATGGGTGGCTCTACCTGAGGGAAGCAAACGAACTCGCCCTGAAGTCCCTGTATCTGGCCGTTCAGTACCATGAGAGGCTTCGCGAGAAGCTCAGGAAGATGGGCTACGGGAAGGAGATAGCCGCCACAGCCATAGACAGCTACATAGAACTGTTGGATGGCATCATCAACATCCTAGAGGAGAAGAAAAGGGAGCTTAAAGAGCTGAAGAGGGAAAAAGAGCTCAGAGAAACGGGTTCCTGAACTTCCTACCCGGATAGACCGCTATTCCCTCAAGCTCCTCTTCTATCCTTATCAGCTGGTTGTACTTGGCGTTCCTGTCGCTCCTCGCTGGGGCACCGGTCTTTATCTGGCCGGCGTTGAGGGCAACTGCAAGGTCTGCTATTGTAGCGTCTTCAGTCTCACCGCTCCTGTGGGAGACAACGACGCCGTAGCCGGCCCTGAAGGCGGTGTAGGCGGCATCGATGGCCTCGCTGAGGGTTCCTATCTGGTTGACCTTGAGGAGGAGCGCGTTGGCGGCGCCCATCTCTATGCCCTTCCTTATCCTCTTCGGGTTGGTGACGAAGAGGTCGTCGCCGACGATCTGTATCTTATTTCCGAGCTCCCTCGTTATCATGGCGAAGCCTTCCCAGTCCTCCTCGTGGAACGGGTCCTCAATTGAGACTATCGGGTAGGTGCTGACCAGCTCCCTGTAGAGCTCCAAAAGCTCGCCCCTGTCGTACTCCTTTCCAGAGACGACGTACTTGCCCTTGTCAGGGTGGAAGAACTCGCTTGAAGCAGCGTCGAGGGCGAAGGCTATCTCGTCGCCGGGCTTGTAGCCGGCTTCTTCAATGGCCTCAATGAGAACTTCCAGCGGCTCGGTTACCTCCTTCATCGGCGGGGCAAAGCCGCCCTCGTCGCCGACGTTTATGGCGTTCTTACCGTAGCGCTCGGCGATGACCTTCTTGAGGACGTGGTATGTCTCGGAAACCCACCTTATTGCCTCCCTGAAGGAGTCGGCGCCGACGGGCATGATCATGAACTCCTGGAAGTCGAGCTCGTTGCCCGCATGAACGCCGCCGTTGATGACATTGCTCATAGGAACGGGCATGACGTAGGCGTTGGTTCCTCCGATGTACTGGTAGAGCGGAAGGCCCAGAGCGTTGGCGGCCGCCTTTGCAACGGCCAAGGAAACGCCGAGGATAGCGTTTGCACCGAGGTTGCTCTTGTTCTCGGTTCCGTCAAGCTCGAGCATTAGCATGTCGATGTCCCTCTGCCAGGTGACGTCCATTCCTATGATTTCGGGTGCGATTATCTTGTTGACGTTCTCAACGGCCCGCCTAACGCCCTTTCCGTGGTACCTCTTCCCGCCGTCGCGGAGCTCAAGGGCCTCATGGGTTCCGGTTGAAGCCCCACTCGGAACGGCCGCTCTGCCCATACTTATCGGCGTGTAGACCTCGACTTCAACGGTTGGGTTTCCTCTGCTGTCCAGTACCTCCCTCGCTATAACGTTCGTTATCTCAAACGGGTTCTCCATACCAATCACCTCGGGTGATATTGTTCGCGATTGTATAAAGGTTTCGGGATGAGCTTTTAAACCCATCTTGCCAACAATCTTCGATGCCAATGAACTGGAAGAAACAGCTCAGAGAGGAGGGTTTCCTTGAGTTCAAAGGCTTCAGGATAGAACTCACCCTGGACAACACGTTCATGGATCTCGACTACATTCCCAGGATAGCGGTCTTCTGGGAAGGGGATGGACACTGGCACGTTCTCAGAAATCCGATACCCAAGGGGAGAACACTAGAAGAAAACTGGGACAACGCGGTTGAAGTTCTTGAAAGGATTATCAGGGGAGAAGAAAAGCCCAACTTTGAGAACCCGGATGTAGAAAAAGCCTTCGCTGAAGCCATTAAGGCCCTCAAAAGCTGATCGCTTCAAATTCCTTTGAAGCAGTAGAGCACGTTATATACCCAAATGGCCTATATTAAGTAAGGTGTGGATCATGGGAAAACTTTACGGCGGCTTATTTGGAGTGATCCTGATGGCCCTGATGCTTGCTTCTCCACTTGTCCATGCCTGTTTTAACCCGAGCGATATGTATGCCGTTGAGGTTATTCTGAACAAGCCCGGGATAACTTACAATCCTCAGGCAAGTGTTCCAAGTGTTCTAACTGTGGGAAACCGAACTTTCCTCCTGAGAGTGTGGAATGATAGCGAAGGGATCCATATACGAGTGGAAATCCCAGAGAAGAGAGAGCTCGGAGCCTACTGGAGCTACTCGGGTGCGCTGGTCCTCACCAAAAACAACCTCAGCGAACTCACAAAGCTAGGCTGGATTGGAACGTCAGTTACCAAAAACGGTTCGAGTGTTAACGTCTTTAAAAAGGGCAACGTGACGCTCAAGATCATCTTCCCTGAGAAGGAGTGTAGTTCAGATTCGGACTGTGCCACTGGCGGCTGTTCGGGAGAGATATGCGCACCCAAAGAGGAGGTCGAGAAGATCGTCTCGCCGTGCGTCTACGCCCAATGGTACGAGTGCTTCAGGTTAACCAGCTGCGGCTGTGTGAACGGAACCTGCTCGTGGAAGCCGAACCCTGCCTTCGAGAAGTGCTTGAAGGAGCACGGAGTCGACCCCAGTAAGGTTATACGGGCTGGAACCGCGCGCGTTGAGGCAACGGGACCGAACCCAGAAGAGCTCGATAGGGCGTTGAGGGAGTTCTTCAGAACTGTGGGCATAAACTGCACGAGGTTCACGCTCATATCGGGCTCAAACGAAGGACCTGCGTACAGCCCGGAGGAAGTGAGCGCACCAGAGGTTCTGAAAGCCGCGCTCGAAGAGCTCCTGGAGGAAGGGATCATAGAGGGACTGAGCGAGAAAGATATCGAGGACATATCAAGAGTCGCGAACTGGGGAAAAGCCGGCTGGAACTCCCACATAGGCTGGTACGAGACCAAGAATGGAACCTACGCATGGATACCCTACGACGAGAGCAAGGATCCCCAGCTTGTAAGGTGCGGAGGAAGTCCCGGGGCAGAAAACGCCTCTACCGGCTGGGTGGGACCACCGGTTCAGAGCAATGGCTCTTCATCTGGTGGAGCAAGTCCTGGAACCGGCGTTCTCAATCCGGGTAGCGGAATCAACATGACACACGAAAACCAGGCGGCAGAGTCCTACGAACCGAAGACGAACGCCGGCGGATTAAGAACAATCTGTGGTCCGGCTTCTCTGATCGGGCTAAGCCTAATTTGGCCCATGGTGAGGAAAAAGAAGTGATCAGCCACCACTTACCGGCGGAAAGAGGGCCACGATATCACCATCTTTCAATATTTCGTCGAACCTCACGTAACGGCCGTTTCTGGAGACGTTGACATCGGCGAGATCATCGTCCTCGGCGAAGACCTCATTTTTGAGGACCGGATGCAGCTCCTTGAGCTTTTCAATGAGATCCCTGACAGTAGCCCCCTCCGGGAGTTCTACCTCTTCCTCACCCTTCCCAACCAGGGAGCGGTATCTGGCGAAGTATCTTACCGTGACCTTCATAATCCTCACCAAAACAGGGTCGTGAGATGCCTTAAAAAACGTTTTCAAAGAAGTTTAAAAAGAGTTTAGATGCCCTTAAAGGGCGTGAGAAGTGAGACCAAACCATCAGATAACTTGTGCAAATGCAAACTTCCTCTTAACTGAGTTGATAACGATATCAACTTCGTCTCCAACTTGAGTGTTCGGGACGAATATAACGAACCCCTTTATCTTGGCGATGCCATCACCGCCCTTTCCGAGGCTCTCGATCTTAACCCTGTATCTCTCCCCGACCTTAACGGGGGCTTCCTGTCCATATCCACCAAATCTATCTCCATACATATCCAACACCAACTCTTTCAACTTTCAGGGCTCCCTCGAAAGACTCCGAGAAGAGTCCCAATAGTGGGTTGGTCGGAGGGTATATAAAGGTTTGCATTCACTGACCCGGAGCAAAGGCTATTTTTTCGACAAGCTCTACGACCTTTGGAATCGCTCTCTCAACCTCATCGCTCAGCTCCATACCGAGGTCTATCTCCTTTGCAACAACGCCAATGAAGTGGATATCCACCTTTGCGAGCCTTTCATCGAGCGCCATCAGGAGCTTGAGCCCGTCTATCGCACCCATGAAGTGGGCGCTCCTTATCTCGGCCTTCAGCTTCTCGAATACCTCATCTCCCCGGAGGTGGATTATCTCGCCTGGCTTCAGCTTATCGCTCAAAATCGCGTCAATGATGATAATCCTATCTTCCCCGCCGTAGTGGCTTGCGAGCCTGAATATATCGGTCCCAACCTCGAGGACGTTGTAACCCTTCTCGAGCAGGATTCTGCCTGCCTTAAGCCCAACGCCGTCGTCCCTCATGAGTTCGTTTCCCAGGGCGAGGATTAGGGTTCTCATGCGTTCCCCTCACTAGCTTTTTAGAGAACGTTTATGAAGTTTGCCAAAATCTTTATATATACGAGCCGCAGTTGTTAAAGTAGTATAAACTTGGGGATGAGGTGTGTTCCAATGGTAAGGAAGATTGTCGCCCTGGTTCTCATTCTGACCGTTTTCTCGGCTGGATGTCTCGTGCAGATTGGGAGTAAGCCTTCAGCTTCACGAGGGTTCTCCGTCAACGTAACGGCGGCTCCCTTTAACGTTCCCGTCAACATAACGGCCGTTATGGTTAACGTCAGTGTCAACTTCGTAGGCTACCGCCACTTAACCGTCCACTACTCCTATCCCGTGATATTCATAAAGGTCGGAGGGTCTGTTTACAACGTCTCGACCTTCAGGCTCTCGAACGACGTTTACATGGTCCCCTCGTACTCGATTCCCGCTTACGAGCACAATGAATCCGGCGTGCCTCTTTCACTGACAGCGTTCCTGAACAACGGTTCAATAGTCCTCGTGGACATAGAGGTCTCTGGCGTTCCCAACGAAACTGTTGATATGGTCGTCAACTACGAGGTCGAGAAGAACGGAACTCATTACGTTGTGAGGCCCCTTGGCTGGTCTTTGGAGAAAATAACCCTCTGGGGCGAGGTGTTTAACCTTGCTATGGAGTTACACGAGCCCATTCAGATTGCCAACGCACCCGCGGTCAGGTTCGTAAACGGCACCTATATTGTTCCTTCCGTATGCAAGGTCAAGAATGGGAACACTGTTGTCAGCTATAAGTATTCGATTGGGGATGTTTACATAGTTGGGCCCGCAGGAAGGGGCTTCGTTGGCAAGGTTTACTTCCCGTGTGAGAAGATGAGTGAGTGATTTTCCTTTCTCTTTATAATTATCGTCAAAAAAGTTGAGAGGTCAAAGCCTCGCCACGTGCACCGAACAGGAGATGCACGGGTCGTAGGCCCTAACTACCATTTCCGTGAGGAGTTTGAGCTTCTCCGGGTCGTCGTTGTAGTGCTTCTCCGCCATCATCCTGACGTGTTGCTCCATCATTGCCAGGTTGAACGCTGTCGGCGTTATGATGTCCGCGTAGGAAACCCTTCCGTTCTCAACGTTGAGAGCATACACCAGCACTCCGCGCGGTGCTTCCGTCGTGGAAACGCCGAAGCCGTCCCTTATCTCGACCTCGTCCCTGGCCTTGATGGGCCACTTCGCCAGGGCCTCGTCTATGAGGTCTATCGCCCTCTCCGTGAAGTAGACGAGCTCGAGGGCTTGAGCTAAGTTGTTGGCGAATGGGTTGGTTGCTCTAAGCAGGTCTTTGTGGGCCTCGTAGAGCTCCTTAGCCTTCCCGTAGAGAAGCGAAGCGTTATTGACGAGGCGCGATATGGCTCCAACCATGAAGGGCTTTTCTCTATAGACGCTGTGCTTGGCGAAGCTGTGTTCAACCACGAACTCCTTTATGTGCTCCTTATACTCTTCACTCGGGAACTCGTTGCCGTCGCTCGCCTTGAGGTAGTCGCCGTAGATTCCATAAACATCATTTCTCGGCTTCACAGCTATGTGGGTTATCGGCCCCTCAACCTCCTCGTACTGCTCCAGCTTGGTGAAGAGCTCGAAGGTGTATTCAGCCTTCGGAAGGGCTTCCTTAAGGCGCTTCTTCATCGTCTCGAGGACGCTTTTGTCAGGAAGCTTTCCGAAACCGCCCATTATTGCGTTCTCTTGGTGGATTGCTCTGCTTCCTAGCTCGTCCATCATCCATGAGCCGAGGTTTTTGAGGTCGAGCGCTATGCTGATTTCTTTCTTGTATTCCTCAACCATGTGGAGCGGTCCTGAGTAGCCGAGATAGTCCGGGAGCACCAAGAGGTAGAGGTGCAGGGCGTGGCTCTCTATCATGTCTCCTATGTAGAGAACCTCCCTCAAAGCCTGTATCTCCTCGCGCGGGGTGAAGCCGACGGCCTTTTCCGCCGCTTCAACCGCGGTGAGCTTGTGGGCAACGGAACAGAAGGAGCATATCCTCGGGTAGATTGCAAGTGCCTCGTCGACCTTCTTGCCGAGGGATATCGCCTCGAAGAAGCGTGGCCCCTCTATGATGTTGAGCTTGACCTCCTTGACGCCGTCGTCGCCGACGACTATCTCAACTCCTCCTTTGCCTTCAACCCTCGCTATGTGGTCAATGGTGATTGGAAGGTAGACGTTCTTCATGCTCATTCTTTCACCTCCTGGAAGACCTTCTCAACCATTTCCTCGAGCTTCGGGTTGTGGGCGTTGAATATCTTCATGCGCTCAAGGATTTCCTCCTTGGTTAGACCTTTCTCCTTGAATACCCTCGCGAGGGAGTCGAACCAGGCAACGTCATAGCCTATCGCTCCCCTGCAACCTATACATGCTATTCCGTAGGCGGGACAGCGGGCGTTACAGCCAGCCCTCGTGAGCGGGCCGAGGCAGGGTTCTCCCTTCTCAAGGAGCACGCAGGAGTTCCCGTTCAGGCGGCACTCAAGGCAGACGGGATAGTCAATGTCCTCGGGCCACGAGCCTATTAGGAGGGTTCCGAGGGCGTAGATGAAGTCCTTTTTCTCCGGCGGACAGCCGTAGATTTTGTAATCGACCTTGATGTAGTTCTCCACTGGCTCGGCCATCTTCGGCTGGAACTTGACCTTTCCGTCACCGTAGACGGTCTTCCATAGCTCTTCAAGGTCTTTGTCTTTCTCCCAGCTCTGGACACCGCCCTGAGTGGCGCAGGCACCGACAGCAACGACTATCTTCGCGTTCTCGCGGATTTTCTTAACCAGTTCAATCTCCTCCTCCGTCGAAACGCTCCCCTCGATGAGGGCTATGTCAACGGGCTCGACTTCCTTGCTGTCCCTTTCGAGCATGTACCAGCAGACGATTTCGACGTTCGGGATGAGTTGAAGGAGCTCGTCCATCATGGCGAACTGGAGCTGACATCCGTAGCATGAGGTGAGGGCGTAAAACCCGATGCGAACTTTTCCGTTTCCTTCCATCTCCATCACCTCAGTCCAGCAGTCCCGGGGTCGATACTATGTCGAAGTACGTGAAGACCGGGCCGTCCTTGCAGATGTACTTCCAGCTGGTGCTCGTTCCGACGTTGCAGTGGCCGCATTTTCCTATTCCACACTTCATCTTCCTCTCAAGGGTTACGTAGATGTTCTCTGGCCTGTAACCGTAGTTGATGAGCGCCTCGAAGACAGACTTGTACATCCTCGGCGGGCCACATATGGCCACTGCCGTGTTCTTCGGGTTGGTGTTCGCCTCAGGAATGAAATTCTGAGGCCTTCCGTGTAGGCCGGGCCAGTCGGGATCGCGCGTAACGCTCTGGATTATCTTGACGTTCTCAGCTTCAGCTAAGTCTTTCATCGCCTCAAGCTCCTTGTAGAAGAGGAGGTCCTTCCCATAGCGGGCGGTGTTGATAAAGGTTATGTTGCCGTACTTCCAGCGGTTGTCCATTGCATAGAGGAAGACGCTCCTGAGCGGTGCCGTTCCGAGGCCAGCGGCTATGAGAAGCAGATCCATGCCCTCCCACTCATCAACGGGGAAGCCGTTTCCATAGGGACCGCGGACGAGGACTGTATCACCGGGCTTGAGCCTGTGTATTACTGTGGTAACCCTCCCGGCCCTTCTGATGCACAGCTCGAAGAAGCCCCTCCTCATCGCTGATGAACATATGCTTATCGGCACTTCTCCAACTCCGGGGATTGTAAGCTGGACGAACTGTCCAGGCCTGAAGGTCCAGTTTTCGGCGAGTTCGGGGTCTTCGAAGCGGAACAGGAAGAGCTTCTCTGTTTCGGTGAGCGGGTAAACCTTGAGCACCTTTACCCTGTGAAGGGTGTAAGGATTATCGTTGGGCATCATTATCTCCTTCGGGAGAACCATGCTCACAGCTCATCCCCCCTTATCTTAGTGGCGTAGGCGAATCCCTTCTTCGGAATCTCTTCGGTTATTTCAGGCGGACAGGACTTCTCCTCAAGCCCCATTATCGTGCGCAGGTTCCTGACAAAGCTTATGCCAGCCGGACAGAAGGCAGTACAGCGGCCACAGCCGACGCAGTAGCTTATACCCAGCTTCTCGTTGTAGGAATTCTTGCAGAGGTATCGGTTCCTGAAGCGGGCCTTCTTTGTCGGCCTGAAGTTGTGCCCGCCGGCGACAAGCCCATGGCTCCTGAACTGACAGGAGTCCCAGCGCCTCTCACGGTAGCCAGTGTTTCCGTCGAGGTTTACTATGTCCTGCACCTCGTAGCAACGGCAGGTTGGGCAGGTTGTGTTGCATATCCCGCACGCGAGGCAGATGTCAGCCTGCTCGTCCCACATGGGGTGCTCCATCTCGAGCTCAAGGAGATACCTGAGGTTGCTCCAGTCCTCGTGGTACTTGAAGGCATTACTCCTTTTGTTCTCGAAGTCGCGGAAGTTGCATATGTCCTCCGTCGTTACTTCCTCAAAGAGCTTGATGTTCTTGTCCACTATCCTGTGGCCGGTTGGTGTTCCAACGCGGACGAGCCATCCATCCGGAAGCTCGTGGAGGAAGAGGTCGAAGCCGTCGTCTGCAAAATCTGTCTCCCTGAGGTTGCAGAAGCAGTACTCATCGGGCATACAGCTTATTCCGATGATGATGCCCTTCTCCCTACGAGCCTTGTAATACTTGTCTGGGAGTTCGTCAAGGTAGATAGTGTCGAGAATCTTCAGCCCGTGAATGTCGCAGGCGTGGACTCCGAAGAGCACGAAGGGCTCGACGTCCTCAAGGACCTCTTTGTATTCGGCTTTCTTTATGTCGAACTCAAAGAGCTTCTCCCTCGGCTTGAAGAAGAACTTCTTCGGCGGCATTATCGTCCTGTTGTAGTGGAACTCGACATTCCTGACGTCGTCTATCTCCCTGAAGTCGTAGAACTTCTCTGAGATCTTAACCGGGGCATAGAGCTTACCCCAATCCTTGAGCCTTTCGAGGAAGGTGTAGGTGTTCTCGGCCGGAAGCTTAACGTACCTCAAACCAACCACCTCCTATGAACATAAGCGTACACGTGCACATTTCCGTTCCCTCAATAGAGACTCGGCTGAGGACTAAAAAAGCATTTTTAAACCCGAAAATTGTAAACCAAAGGTTGAAGATCGCATTTCCACGGAGAGAAGCGCGGACAAAACTTCTTAGGATACCCTAACTCACATAAACCTTTGGTTTACAACGGTCAGTTTCCTACCTTTTTTTGCCAAATTGAGCTTTGGAAAAGCGTTTTAAGTCGCGAGGGGAACTTATCATTGGGAGTAGCTAAAAACCGGAAGTTGGAGGTGGTAGTTTGCCTTTCATTGTCGCATTTATACTGAGCTACCTGCTGTGGCTTGTACTGACTGCAGGGACGAACGGCCTGCTCTGGAGCACGCAGGAGCTGATAGCTGGACTGATATTTTCGCTGATAGTGGCCTATGCGACGAGAGATGTCATCGGCGAAAAGGCAGGAAGGTTCCTGAACCCGGCAAAGTGGATCGGCTTCATAGCCTATTCACCGGTCCTCTTCTGGGGAATGGTCAAAGCTAATCTCCAGGTTGCCTGGCTCGTCATAACCGGAAAGATAAGGCCCGGCATCGTCAGGGTTCCCGTTGACCTCGAAAACGACGCTCAGTACACGATACTGAGCAACTCGATAACCCTAACGCCAGGAACGCTGACGGTGGATGCGTGCCCGGAGGAGAAGGCCCTCTACATCCACTGGATAAAGATACCAGAGGGAATGGAGAGGCCTGAGAGCTCCGAACCCGTTGCCGGGCCCTTTGAGAAGTGGGCGAGGAGGCTGGGAAGATGATGGAGCAGGTTTTCTTCTACGCGGCCCTGATAGTCATGGTAGCGGGCTTCATCTCGATGCTGAGGATAATGCTCGGGCCGAGCGTCCCGGACAGGGTGGTTGGCGTTGACACGCTGAACACCCTCGTGGTTGCCGCAATGATACTGCTTGGAGCAGCCTACGACAGGACGATCTACATCGACATCGCCATCGTTTACGCCCTGCTGAGCTACATAGGGACCCTCGCCGTAGCGCGCTACCTCCAGGGGGGATTGTCGTGAACTGGGTCGATTACCTCATCTATGCTTTCCTCGCGATCAGCCTGACATTCAACGTGCTGGGAAGCATCGCTTTGCACCGCTTCCCAGATGTTTACACGAGGCTCCACGGCGCGACCAAGTGCACCACCTTCGGAACTATATTCGCGGTCTTGGCAGTCTTCACCCACGCCCTCTACCAGCTCCACGTTACCGGGGACTCGAAGTACCTCCAGATGGCGCTCCACAGCGTCGTCGCTCTGATAGCACTTCTCCTGACGAACCCAGTCGGGGCACACGCTATAGCCAAGGCGGCCCATTTAAGCGGCTACAAGCCCGCAAAAGCCGTCGTTGACGCCTACGAGGAGAAGCTCGGGGGTGGAAGAGAATGAACGCCCTTACCCTTGACATGACGATTCAGGCGATAGTACTCATCGGAGTCCTCATTACGGCCTACCTCACGATTCGCTCCAGGGATTTGCTGGTTGCGGCCTTAATGTCAGCCGCGATGAGCCTGCTCCTCAGCCTCGAGTTCTACAGCCTCCACGCTCCCGATGTTGCCATAGCTGAAGCCGCGGTCGGCGCTGGTGTTGTAACAGCCCTGGTCGTCTACGGAATAGCGAAAACCGAGAGATGGGAGGGGAGAGAATGAAGAGAACGCTCGCGTACCTATCACTTCTGTTCATCCTCGGGGTCCTCCTCTACGTGGCTAATCCAAACTACGGCCTCAAGTTCGGGCCGGGCGGAGAGGAGTGGAAGGCCCTCCGCTACACGGACGACTACTACATCACCCACGGGCTTGAGGAAGTCGGAGGAACCAACATCGTCACGGACATAGTCTTCGACTACCGTGGCTACGATACCATTGGAGAGGCGACGGTTCTCTTTACCGCTATAGCCGGTGCGGTTGCCCTTTTCAGGCCCTGGAGGAGGGATGGGGATGAGCACCACTGACGGCGACATGGGGGTTATAGTGAGAACCGGCGCGAGGGCCACGATACCGCTCATAGGCATATTCGGTGCCTACATAGTCGCACACGGCCACCTGACTCCGGGAGGCGGCTTCCAGGGTGGAGCGACCATAGCTGGAGCCGGAATACTCTTCCTGCTGGCCTTCGGCCTGGGTGAGATGAAGAGGCACTTCAACAAGAACCTCTACTCGGTCCTTGAGGGAATAGGCGGCCTGGCTTTCCTCGGCGCGGCGATGCTCGGAATCGGCACGGCATTCTTCTACAACGTCCTCTGGCACAACGGCCCGTTCTTCAACGGAAAACCCGGAACTCTGCTCTCAGCCGGTTACCTGCCGATAATGAACCTCGCAGTTGGCCTGAAGGTCTTCACCGGTCTGGTCAGCGCGATGGTCGGCCTGGCCCTTTACAGGAGGTGGAGGAAATGATACAGTTCCAGTTCATAACCGCTTTCCTGCTCATAGCGCTTGGAATCTATGCCTTCCTCGCAAAGAGGAACCTGCTCAAGCTGATCCTTGCTTTGGACATCATAGACTCCGGCATTCACCTGTTCCTCATAAGCCTCGGCTACAGGATAGAGCTGAACGAAGTTCCGACGGCGCCGATTTACACCGGCTACGAGACGCTGAAAAGCCCGATGGTCGGCCCTCTGCCACAGGCCCTCGTCCTGACGAGCATAGTCATCGGCGTCTGTGTGCTGGCCCTCGCCGTTGCCCTGACCGTTAATGCCTACCGCCACTACGGAACCCTTGACGTGAGAGCTCTCAGGAGGTTGAGGGGATGATGGTCCTTCCGTACCTCATAATCATCCCGCTCTTAGGAGCGTTCTCGATGCCGATAGTGAGCCTAGCGGGAAGAAAAGCGAGGGAAGCCTGGGCCGTCCTGATAAGCGGTGCAACGCTTGCCGTTGGTTCGTGGGTCTTCTACCATGTCTACGAGAACGGGACAATCCTCTACACCCTTGGCGCTAAAAGCCCGCTCGGCCAGGGCGTTAACTTCCCGATAAGGATAGTCTGGGAGGTCGACCTGTTCGGTGCCCTAATGATGCTGATGGTTACCCTCGTCTCCTTCATGGCAGTAATCTACTCCATCGGCTACATGAGACACGACACCGGGCTGGACAAGTACTACACGCTCATAATCATCCTCGAACTTGGAATGCTGGGTATAGCGATAACCGGAGACCTGTTCAACTTCTACGTCTTCCTCGAGATAATGAGCATAGCCAGCTACGCCCTCGTTGCCTTCAGGAACGACACATGGGAGGGGATTGAGGCCGGAATCAAATACATGTTCGTCGGTTCCCTGGCCAGCTCCTTCATTCTACTCGGCATAGCCCTCCTCTACGGCCAGTACGGGACGCTGACGATGGGCTACTTAGCTTTAAAGCTCTCCCAGAACCCGACTGTTACGGCCAAAGTTGCCCTGGCCCTCTTCATCGCCGGCCTGCTCTTCAAGAGCGGTGCTTCACCGGTCCACATGTGGCTTGCCGACGCCCATCCAGCCGCTCCAAGCTCGATTTCAGCAATGCTCTCTGGCCTGGTCATCAAGATAGGAGGCCTCTACGCTTTGTCGAGGATAGCCTTCAGCATCTACGGGGCGAGCGTCAGCGTGAAGACCGTCGGATGGCTCATCATAATCTTCGCCTGCATAACGCTGATCGTCGGCAACGCTATGGCGGTAATCCAGACGGACATGAAGAGGCTTCTCGCTTATTCCTCGGTCGGGCAGGTGGGCTACATCCTCCTCGGCCTTGGAATAGGCTTGGCCGCCTACGGAAGCCAGACCGGCGAGGTAGCTCTGGCCGGAGCGATATACCACACATTCAACCACGCGCTCATGAAGGCCCTGCTCTTCCTCATAGCGGGAGCGGTGATACACCAGCTCGGCACGAGAAACCTCAACGAGCTTAGCGGTTTGGCAAAGACCATGCCAAAGACGACCTTCGCCTTCCTCATCGGAGCGGCGGCAATAGTAGGAATGCCACCGCTTAACGGGTTCGCGAGCAAGTGGCTTATCTACGAGAGCTCGGCCCTCTTCAACCCGGTTTTAGGCGCGATAGCGATAATAGGGACGGCCTTCTGTACCGCCGCCTATGTCAGGGTTCTCTACACCTTCTTCGGAAAGCCGGGTGAGAAGGTCATGGAGGCAAAAGACCCAGGGGCGAGCATGCTCTGGCCGATGATAATCCTCACAATAGCGATAATCGTCATGGGCCTCTTCCCGTGGCAGATAAGCGACAAGGTCATGATTCCAGCGGCAAAGGCCCTCGAAAACCAGCTGTCATACATAGCCACGCTTATGGGGGGTGGTTGAAGTGTTCGGCTACTGGGATGCCCTTTACTTCGTCTTCGCCTTCATCATCGGCCTAATCCTTGCTTACCTCCTCGACCAGTGGGCGAAGAGGAGCGGAATGGGAACGAGAGAAACCGGTCCCGGGGCGAAGATATTCATCAGCGGTGAGGACCCAGACAGGGTTATTCCGGGCTTCGAGCACCTGGAGGGCAACTACACGGGAAGGAACGTCATGTGGGGCCTAACCTACGCCCTCAAGAACTTCTTCACCGCGCTGAAGAGGGAGCACACCGGCCTGCTGACGGACTACGCGAGCTACCTCGTGATAACGGCGGCCTTCGTCATGGGAGTTCTCCTAATCTGGGGGTGAAGCGAAATGGCGATAACCGTTCCTGCCAACAGTTCAAATTCATCAGAGCGCGAGAGGCTTGAAAAGAGGATAGCCCAGCTCTGCAGGTTCCTGGGCAGGTCGCCCTGGGTCTTCCACATCAACAGCGGCTCCTGCAACGGCTGCGACATAGAGATAATAGCGGCTTTAACTCCACGCTACGACGCCGAGCGCTTCGGTGTAAAGCTCGTCGGCAGTCCGAGGCACGCGGACATACTCCTTGTTACAGGCCCGGTGACCAACCAGAGCCTTGAGAGGGTCAAATTGGTCTACGAGCAGACTCCAGAACCCAAGATGGTGATAGCCGTTGGAGCGTGCCCGACAGGTGGAAGCGTCTTCTACGAGAGTCCATTCACAAATGCACCCCTCGACAGGGTCATTCCCGTTGACGTTTACGTTCCTGGTTGCCCTCCGAGGCCCGAGGCAATACTCCAGGGAGTCGTTTTAGCCCTTGAGAAGCTGGCTAAAATCCTGAAAGGGGAAGTCCCGGAGGTGAGTGAGGAATGAATGATAATCCCGTTACCGAAGCAAACGAGGTTAAAGAGCCAACCAAGGCCGAGAAGGTCGCAAAGGCTATAGCAGAGCGCTTCCCCGAGGCAGAAGTTCAGGTAAAGACCAACAAGTGGGGGAGGCAGAGGGTCTGGGTGAGAATCCCGAGGGAAAAGTACAGGGAGCTGATGGAGTTCGTAAAAACGCTCGACGGCGAGGCCCACTACTCGATAGGCATCGAGCAGGACTGGGGGGACGAATTAGGCTTCCTCAGCCACCTCCTGATTTACTACGACGACGCCCCGGCGGTTTCCCTAATAGTAGATGTCCACGCGCCGAAGGACGACCCGGTGATTCCAGACATCAGCGATATTTTCCCGATAGCGCTCCAGTTCGAGAGGGAAGGTATGGAGATGGTCGGGCTGGACTTTGAAGGGGCACCTGACAAGAGGAGGCTCTTCCTGCCGGACGACTTCCCGGAGGGAATCTACCCGCTCCGTCTGGACGACAAAGGAATATCAGAGGATATGGTCAAGAACGCAGGCCATCCCTACTATCTGAAGGGAGGTGCAAAGAAATGAGGTCTGTTAATGAAGTTCGCGCTCATCTGCCGTCAGGCATCAAAAGAGAGGCGAACGCTGAAAGTTCCAGTGGAAAGAGACCTCAAATTACGAGAAAGCAGGTTGGTGAGTTGAATATCTTCCGCGAGCGCTTTGCGGAGCAAAGGGCTCTGGGAGGTGCAAAGAAATGACCGAGAAGGTCGAGTACTGGGTGAAGATACCCTTCGGGCCGATTCACCCCGGTCTGGAGGAGCCTGAGAAGTTCATACTCACCCTGGACGGCGAGAGAATCGTTGACGTCGACGTCAAGCTCGGTTACAACCTGCGCGGAATCCAGTGGATAGGCCTAAGGAGGAACTACATCCAGATAATGTACCTCGCCGAGAGAATGTGTGGGATATGCAGTTTCTCCCACAACCACACCTACACGAGGGCCGTTGAAGAGGCCGGGGGAATAGAGGTTCCCGAGAGGGCCGAATACATACGTGTCATCATCGGCGAGCTGGAGAGAATCCACTCCCACCTGCTCAACCTCGGCGTTTTGGCCCACGACATCGGCTACGACACTCTGCTCCACCTCACCTGGCTGGCAAGGGAGAAGGTCATGGACACGCTCGAAGCCGTCAGCGGTAACCGCGTGAACTACTCGATGGTAACGATAGGCGGTGTCAGGAGGGACATCGACGAGAAGAAGAGGAGGATAATCCTCGACATGATCAAGTACTATAAAGAGGTCTTTCCGCAGATCGAGGAGGCCTTCCTGCACGACCCGACAATAGAGGCCCGTTTCAGGGACACTGCGGTGATAAGCAAGCGCGTTGCACTCGAGCAGGGAGCGGTCGGGCCAACTGGAAGGGGGAGCGGAATAAGGGACGACGCGCGCTGGAGCGAGAAGCTGGGCGTTTACCCGGACCTCGGGATAAAGCCCGTAATGCCTCAGGACGTCACCGGCGAGAGGCCGAGGGGCGATGTGTTCGACAGGATGGCGGTGAGGATAGGGGAGCTCTACCAGAGCCTCGAGCTCATAGAGCACGCCCTCGATCAGATGCCAGATGGAAAGATAAAGGCCTTCCCGAAGGACAACGTCCTCTACGCGAAGCTCCGCCTTATGGTCGATGGCGAAGGAATCGGAAGGTACGAGGCTCCGAGGGGAGAGCTCGTCCACTACGTCCGCGGGAAGAAGGGAAGCGACAAACCGCTCCGCTGGAAGCCTAGGGAGCCAACGTTCCCGAACCTCTTCGCTGTGGCAAAGGGAGTCATAGGCGACCAGGTCGCTGATTTTGTCGTTGCAGTTGCGTCAATAGACCCGTGCCTGAGCTGTACCGACAGAGTTGCGGTGATACAGGACGGAAGGAAGAGAGTTCTGACGGAGAAAGACCTCCTCAAGGAGTCGATAAGGAAGACGCGCGAGATAAATCCGGATATCAAGGGAGACCCGACCCCAATAGGAGCAAGCTGTTCGAGGTGATGGCGATGGACGTCGTTGGAGAGCTCGTTTATCCAGTTGCCGGCCTTTTGGGCCTCTACGCATTCGTCTCACTCGCATCGCTCGTCTGGGAGGGAATAGACAGGAAGTTAGTAGCGAGAATGCAGAGGCGCATCGGGCCGCCGATCCTTCAGCCGATATACGACTTCCTCAAGCTGGCGAGCAAGGAAACCATAATCCCCAATACTGCCAACTTCATGTTCAGGGCGGCACCGGTTTTGGCTTTAGCCACCGCCATAGCGCTTTTAGCTTACACTCCTATGGGCTTCGCTCCAATTTTGGCGAGCAAGGGTGACGTGATAGTGTTCATCTACCTCCTGACCCTCATCAGCTTCTTCAAGATACTCGGTGCCATAAGCTCCGGCAACCCCTACGCCAAGATAGGTGCCGCGAGAGAAGCGACCATAATGGTGTCTAGGGAGCCGGCCATGATGCTGGCGGTCTTCGCCATAATGTGGCGCCTCGGAAATCTCGGAGTTCCGAAGCCCTTCAGCATGGAAATCTTTTACACCCACAACATCTGGGAGATAGGGACGCCGATGAGCTTCGTTGGGGCATTAATTCTTCTCTACGTCTTCTGCGTCTGGCTGGCGAGCGAGATAGAGGTCGGGTTCTTCAACATACCCGACGCGGAAGAAGAGATAGCCGAAGGTCTGCTCGTTGAGTACAGCGGCAGGTACTTGGCGTTGCTCAAGCTGACGCACTCGCTGAAGGCATTCATCTCCGCTTCGCTCGTCGTGGCGATATTCTTCCCGTGGGGGATCTCAGGCTACTTCAACCTCACCGGCCTTCCGGCTCAGGTTGTAGACCTGCTCTTCCACACGCTGAAGGTCTTTGCCCTGCTCTTCGTCGTCCAGAGCGTCTTCAGGGCAGTGACGGGAAGGCTGAAGATAACTCAGGCGGTTGACTTCCTCTGGAAGAACGTCTTCCTGGCTTCGCTCATCGGCTCGCTCCTCATAGCCATGGAGGTGATAATGTGAGGGCACCGCCGCTTATTCCAACTGTCCTCAGGAACCTCTTCAGGAAGCCAGCCACCAACCCGTTCCCGAAAACGGAGCCGGTTCCCATTCCAGAGGACTTCAGGGGCATGATAGCATACAACGTCGACAAGTGCGTCGGCTGCAGGATGTGCGTCAACGTATGCCCGGCTGGCGTCTTCGTCTATCTGCCAGAGATAAGGAAAGTGGCCCTCTGGACCGCCCGCTGCGTCTACTGTGGGCAATGCGTTGACGTCTGTCCCACAGGGGCGCTTCAGATGAGCAGGGACTTCCTCCTGGCGAGCTACGACAACAAAGCCGACCGCTTTATACCCCTGAAGCCAGAGAAGGTCGAAGAGCTGAAGAAGAAGGCCGAGGAGGCCAAGAAGGCGAAGGAAGCGGCAAAGAAAGAGGCAGGGAAGTAGTCAGAGAAAGCCCTTTTTCCTCATCTCCTCTTCTATCTTCCCGACGTTTATCCCCATAAGCTCGGCCTCACCGCGGAGCCTCTGGTAGTGGGTCCACTCCATGCCGGCCAGGTACCCGTAGAGCCCTTTAGCTTGCTCGTTCTCGGTTATCGAGGCAAGGTGCTCGTAGAGCTTTTTGGCGACGAGTTCCGTCTCCATCGCAACCCTGAAGACGAACTCAATGTTTGAAGGGTCTTCAAGTGCCCTCGCGAGGCTGACGGCCTCTATGTAGGGCAAATCAACCCTTTCAGGCTCCTCCCCATAGGTATTTACGTAGAGCCTCCTAAGGCTGTCCCCGTGCTCCTCCGACTCCTTGGCGAGCACTCTGAAGGTTGAAACCAGACTCGGGGGAAGCTTCAGCTCTTCGGCCTTCTTTGCCAGCTCCCAGTATATCTCCGCTTCCTCGTACTCCCCAAAAATCCAGTATGATAGGATTTCCTTCTCGGAGAGGGAGAGAACCATGTCCCTGAACTTCTTCAGGGTCTCCTCAAGGTCTTCCATCCTCATTCCTCCAGGCCGAGGGACTTCCATAGGGAAGCTAAAGCCTCGTAGTGGCCTTTCTCTGTCTCCGCCAACCGGAGGTATACTTCCCTGAGCTTGGGGTTCTCCGTTTCCTCGGCGAGCTTCCTGTATATCGTCTCGGCGAGCTTCTCGCTCTCCATGGCTATTTTGAGGACGTCCCTGATGTCCTCCACCTTCCAGAACTTGCCGAGGACGTTGAGGGATTCAACGTTCGGAACCCTAACCTCGACAAGCTCGTCTCCGTATTCATCGCTGTATATCTTAAGAAGCTCATCCCCGTGCCTCTTGGACTCGTCGCCGAGTCTCTTGAAGGTCTCCGCGACGTTCTCAGGAAGGCCGAGTTCTTTCGCACGCTCGGCAAGCTTCCAGTACGTTTCGGCCTCCTCGTATTCGCCCCTGATCCAGTAACTTAGGAGTTCGCGCTCGTTCAGCTTCCTTATCTCGTTTAAAATCTCCACGACCATTTCAATCACCCAGCTTTTCATACTCCCTCTTGAGGGCCTCGTAGTGGGTCCTCTCGACCTCGGAAAGCTTGAGGTAGAGCTCCCTCAGTTTTGGGTCTTTCACCCTCTCGGCGAGGGTCCTGTAGGCGTTCATCGCTATAAGCTCGCTATCCATGGCGGCCTTAAGAACTTCCTCCAGCTGGTCGGCCCGCTCGAACTCTTCGAGGACGGAGAGAACCTCTATCGGCGGTATATCGCTCTCGGGTTCCTTAGAATAGCTCTCCCTGAAGAGCCTTGTCAGCTCCTTTGCATGTTTCTCAGAGTCCTTTGAGAGCCTTTTAAAGGTCTCAACAAGGCTTTCAGGAAGGCCAAGGTTTTTGGCACGCTCGGCAAGCTGGCGGTAGAACTCTGCCTCTTCCCTTTCACTCTTTATCCAGTAAGCTAATGCCTCCTCGTAAGAGAGCTTTGAGAGCCTTTCAATGACTTCATCAACGTCAATCACCCTGATCACCTCCAATCCAGCCAACCGGTTCCACCTCTATCGCGGCCACACCGTATTTCTTCTCTTTCTCCTCGGAATAAAACTTCCGGTAAATCTTCACCCCCTCCTCTATGTCCTTAACCCCTGGAAGAACGTTCTCAATTCCTTCGCTCTCCAGCATCTCTCTGAAAGAGGAGTAAACCCTGATGTCCTTTACAACGCACATTAGCCTGTTCTCAAAGATTATCGTGTCCCCAGGCTTTATCCCCTGCCTCTTCTCGTCGTACAGGCGACCCTCGATTTTCTTCTTGCCTTCGGCTATCGCCTTTAGGTACTCCTCCTGGAGACCCATCCTCCACGTTGCCATACAACCACCTCACAGCAGAGCCCTGATAAGGGAAGGGCTTATCCTCAGGAGAGCCGCCAGAAGGCGCGGCTTCTTTGCAAGGGCCCTAAAAGTCCTCAGATGGTCATCGAAGTCCGCATACTCCTCTATGGTCTCAATGGCGTCCTCACTTCCAAGTATCTGGAAGATTTTCTCTATGCCCTCTTGGTTAAGCCCCTTGAAGACCTTTCTCACCCTCAGCCCGGAGGATATCTGCTTCCTGACTGCAGAGCATGAGCTCTCGTAACTTCTGAGGTCCCCTTCAATTATGGCCCGTGCCAGGTGGTGGGCACATATCGCCCCGAAGACTATCCCTCCGGCTGTGGTTGGCTTTATCTGAAGGGCTGCATCCCCAACGAGGGCAACGTTACCCGAGACCCAGGGCTTTCTCCAGCCAAGACCGACTGAGCCGGCCTTAAACTCCACTATAGAGGTCGGTTTTAGCCTCCTCTCCGCCAGGAACCTCCTGAAGGCATCGAACTCTCCAAAGGTTCCAACCCTGGCGACGTCCTCACTGACCGGTGTCACCCAGAAGAAAAAGTCCGGGTTGAGCTCCTTGTTAATCCAGACCTCAGTGAAGTCCCTCCGGAAGTTTCCAACGACCTCAACTTCATATCCCTTCAAGAATTCAGCCTCGCTCTTTGCCCCGATCTCTCTGGCGACGGTGCTCGCCACGCCGTCCGCTCCCACGTAAAAGTCAGCCTCGATTTCAAAGGTCTCCTTCAGGTGCTGGAGCCTCGCTTTTCCGTTCCTGAAGCCGGTAAAGGTCGTTCCAATGAAGTAGTCTGCACCCCTCTTTATGGCCTCTTTCGCCAGCTCCCTTTCGAGGATCTTTCTATCCACCACGTAGGCCTGAGGGGACTCTCTCTGAATTTCAAAGCTCTGGATCTTCGAGTAAAAAACCGCCCCCTGAAGCTCGTTTATCACTGCCTCCTCTGGAAAGCCAAGCTCCTTAAAGCTCTCCGCTCCAATTATCCCTGTGCAGGCTTTTCCACCGAAGGAGGATTTCTTCTCCACCACGGCCACGTCCAGTTTACCCGCCAGAAGAGTGGCTAGGTAGTTGCCAACCGGGCCCCCACCGATTATCAGAACGTCGTACCTCATCCTCACCCCTCGATGGAAGTGGTTTTTAAAGCCTAAAAACCTAACCTTTTCGGTGGTCAGAATGAAAGTTCTCGTGACTGGGTTTGAGCCCTTTGGGGGAGAGAGCATAAACCCCTCCTGGGAGGCCGTTAAAGCACTTCCCGATGAGATAAACGGGGCTGAGATAGTAAAACACCGCCTCCCCGTGACATTCAGGGGCGTCAGAGAACTTCTTCCAAGACTCATAGTGAAGGAAAGGCCAGATGTGGTTGTTCTAACGGGCCAGGCCGGCGGAAGGCCGAACATCACCGTCGAGCGCGTCGCGATAAACGTCATGGACAGCAAAATGCCGGACAACGAAGGCTTTGCCCCGGAGGACGAACCTGTCTTTGAAGGCGCTCCAGCCGCTTACTTCGCCACAATCCCGATAAAGGCCATCGTCAAGGCACTCAGAGAAGAAAAGATACCGGCGTCCGTTTCAAACACGGCCGGAACTTACGTCTGCAATACGGCCATGTTTACTGCACTCCACACGATAGCGGTTGCGGGGATGGAAACGAGGGCCGGCTTCATACACGTGCCATTCAGCCACGAGCAGGCCCTCGACAAACCGAGACCTTCGATGGCGCAGGAGACGATAAACAGGGCGATTAGAAAAGCCCTGGAAGTCTCGATTGAATGGGAAGGGTAATTTGAATCAGAGCTCGTTGAAGTCTATCTCGTACGAAACGGAGCCGTTGAAGCTCTGGGCCTCCCTAAACCTAGCTATTAAAGCGCTAAGAGCCCCTATCAGTGCTTCCCTCACCTCTCTCATGAGCCTCTCTGCCTCCTCCCTCGTCTGGAGCTCAAAGGATCGCTCCGTTAGTTCCGAGAGCTTTACTTCTTCGCCTCTTATTCTGATAGCTGGATCCATTCCGTCCAGGACTTTCCTGAGCTCCTCGTCGAACTCCAGTTCCCTGACGCGCACCCTGTAAACCCCAGAGAGGATGTCGTACTCCTTGTCAAAAACAACCCTCATCTTCATGAGATCACCCCATTGGGTTACCGTTCAACTCCCAAATTACATTATCGGTTCGAAATCATAACCGCCTAAGCTTTTAAAGCCCCGCCAACACACCCCCTAATGAAGGTGGTGCCTCATTCTAATACTCGGACTTGACGTTGTTGGTGAGAACCCAAAGAGGTTCGCCGTCGTGAGCTGGTTCAACGGAAAACTGGAAAGAAAGGGTGAGTTCACACTCTACAGGCTAATCCGCTTCATCCAAAGTAAGAGGCCCGACATCGTTGCAATTGATAGTGTTACCGAGCTCGGCGATGATTTGAGGAAGTTCCTCCGCTCACTACCGCCCGAAACGAAACTCGTCCAGATCACAGGAAAACCCGGGGAGCAGAGAAGCCTTCAGAGCCTGGCCAAAGAATACGGGATAAGAACTGCCGACCGCTTCGACCCCTACGAGGAGGCCAAGCTTTCAGCTTTGCTCGCGAGCAAAGGTGTTGGTTATGAGGTTCTTGCTTTTGAGGACGAGGTCATCATAAAGGTAACCCGCGGAAGAAGCCATGGGAAGGGCGGCTGGAGCCAAGACCGCTACAGGAAAAGGGTTCACAACCTCGTCCGCGACAAGGTGAGAGAAATAGAGGACAGGCTCAGGAAAGCCGATATACCCTTCGATCTTGAAACTGAAGAGAAGGATTACGGCCTGGCGAGGGGGGAGTTCCGCGTTTACGCGAGCAGGGAAGAGCTGGCAGGCCTCGTGAAGCCCATGCACGGCGGGGACGTCGAGGTCAGGATTTATCCAGTGGAGAGAGCCGAGCTCGGCTTTGCACCGCTCAAGGGGGAGGAGGCCATCAGGGAGCGGAGGAGCATTATAGTTGGAATTGATCCTGGGATAACGGTTGGTATAGCGGCCATAGACCTGAACGGGAGGATAATAGCTCTCCACAGCGAGAGGAACATGCCGGTTGGGGAGGTCTTCAGGTTTATCAGTGAGATTGGACACCCGGTTATAGTCGCCACCGATGTTTCTCCCGCTCCCGGCTTCGTCGAGAAGATAGCACGCTCCTTCAAGGCCCAGCTTTTCGTCCCCAGGGAGAGCCTCCGAGTAGAGGAGAAGAACGAGCTTTTGAGGAATCTGGGGATTACCGTCGACGACGACCACCAGAGGGATGCTTTGGCTGCAGCCTACAAGGCCTACCTCCGCCTGAAGCCCAAACTGGAGCACATAGATGCCCGCCTGCGGGAGGTCGGCCTTTCCAAGAAAGCCGACGAGGTTAAGGCCCTCGTTATACAGGGTTACAACCTCGGCGAAGCCATGCAAAAGGTCTCGCTTAGAGAGAGGCCAAAGGTTGAGGAAAAAAGAGAGGAGCAGGTTAGGGAAGTTCCTGACCTCGAACCTTACATCAGGCGCATAAGGGAACTGGAAAGAAAAATCGAGATGCTGGAGAACGAGAACCGCGAGCTCAGAGAAATCATCAAGGAGCAGAGGAAGACGATAGGCAGGCTTGAGAGAAAGCTCGTTGACTACGACGAAGAAGTTAGGAGGAAGGTTCTCAAAGAGAAGGAGCTAGAGGCCAAAGTAAAGCGAATTGAAACTCTAGAGAGACAGCTGAAGGAGGCAAAGGCTCTCATAGAAAGACTCAGCAAAGATCTGGTACAGGTAAAGAGAATGAACGTCATAGAGATCCGCGGTTCGGCGGTTCCGCTCAAGGTTCTCAGGGTTCTCAGCTGGAACGAGCTTGAGAGAATAGAGCGCGAAGTTGGCCTTAGAAGGGGCGACGTGCTCTTTGTAATCAACCCCGCAAGTGCCGGTAAATCCATAGGGGAAGAACTCGTGGAGAGGGGGATAAGGGCGATAATAACCGAGAAGCCCCTTCCCGAACCCGTTAGAGAAGTTCTTAGGGAAGCCCACATCCCGTTCTTTACGAGCGAGGAGCTTGACGTTAAACGTGTTGATGACTTTGCAGTAGTCGAGAGAAAAACCCTCGAGGATGCCATCGAGAAACTGCTCAGGAAGTGGGAAGAAGAGGACCGCGAGAGAGAAGCCAAAAAGTTCCTCAAGCTGATCGAGGAGTACAGAATTGAAAGGGCAAAGGAGCTGGAGAGAAAAGCCCTTGAGGAAATCGAGAGAGAGCGCAGAAGAGAACCGTGAGAAAACCGCTGGACTCTCACACCTCAATCCAGGTGAAGTCCCTTGCGACCTCCCCAATAACCCCTGCCTCTCTCACTCTCTTCTCCAGAACCTCGTGGGTGTAGTTGCTGTGGCTTATGTGGGCGAAGACAGTGTAGCCAGCTCCGACTTTCTTGGCAAGTTCAATTGCATCTTTAACCCCAAGGTGCGTCCTCGGTATTGATTCCCTGTGCGTCATCTCAGCTATTAGCAGGTCAGCTCCTTCCATCGCTTTGATTGCCTCATTATCATCCAGTATCTCCGGCCCTGTGTCGCCCGTTACCGCTATCCTCTTCCCCTTCAGCTCGGAGACGAAGCCGCCGGAGTTTTCTATCGAGCGGTGAACCGTCCTGAAGTGGAAAACTCTCATCCCATCAAGCTCAACCCATTCGTTGAACGGAATCTCGTGGTAGCGCCACACCCTGTTATCGGGGGAAGCTCCACCGAGGAAGAGGGAAGCCAAATGCTTTGCCGTTTCAACGCCCTGTCCATGGGAATACACATCGAGCTCCCCGAAGACCTGAAGCTCCGGGAAGCCCGCTATGTGGTCGAAGTGGGCATGCGTTATAAAGACCCTCTCGACTTTCCTGTTGAGCCTCTCGAGGTGGTAGTGTAAGTCTGGACTTGGATCAACGAGGGTCTTCTCAAAATAAAGTGAGAACCTCGTTCTCCTCAGGGCAGGGTTTGTTCTCGCCCTTGAGCAGTTCTCGCAGTTGCAGAACGGTTTCGGAGTCCCGCTGTAGGAGCCGGAGCCGAGGACTACCAGCTTCATCCCCTCACCTCCTCCCGCTCTTCTCAAGGGCCACTAAAAGGGTTCCGGCTATTATGAGGGCAAGCCCAACCACGTGATAAACCGTGACCCTCTCACCTAGGAGGGCCATCGAGGCTACGACCGAGAGGACCGGCGAAGGGGTAAGAATTGCCGTGGCCTTCGAGAGGTTTATCCTCGCTATCGAGTAATACCAGAGGGACTGGGTTAGGGCTATTATCACGCCCTCCGCTAAGGCCAGCGGCGTGAAGGCGAAGCCGGTCTTTAGGGCTGGGATAAGGAGCAAAAGTCCCCCGAAGGTGTTCCTCAGCGTCGCTATCGTCAGGGGGGAATAAGCGGTTCTCTTCGCTATCGCGTGGCCTATCTGCCAGAAGAGTGGAGTTAGGAGGAGTAGGACGTCGCCTTCCCTGATGGCCATTCCCTTCCCGCCTGTGACGACGAGGAAAACGCCGGAAACGAGAGCAAGGGCAGAGAAAGCACCCTTGGCTGTTATCTTTTCCCTCAGGAAGAGCCACCCGATGAGGAAGGAGTAGAAGACCTCGAAACGGGTCAGTATTGCGGAGTTTATGGCCGTACTGAGCCTCGTTCCGTAGGTGAAGAGAGAATAAGCCACGGCAGTCGCGAATAGGCCCGTCAAAAAGGTCTTTTTAATCTCACCCGGCTTTTCAAGGATTTCCCCGGCCTTTCCCGTTGCGAGCAGTGCCGCCCAAAGGATGAAGGACGCGAAGAGCGACGCCGTTGAAACAAAGGCAAATGGATTAACCGGACTGGCCTTTATGACTATTGGTTCCATTCCCAAGAGGACTAAGACCACGAAAGCCAGCAGCGTTCCAACAGTTTCCTCCTTCATCGCGATCCCCTCATGATTCTCCAAAAACTTTAAATTTGCTTCCCCCATTTTCACCCCATGCGCGGTGGTCGCTTTTGGCCCTGGTGAAGTTTGCCCCTTTCTGACCGCCCTATTCTGGAGTTTTCTTTCCACTGGAAACGGAGGTGCTCTGAATGGACGACTTTAAGGTTACTCCCTGGGACGTTGAAGGTGTGGTGGACTACAACAAGCTGATAGAGCAGTTCGGGACGAGCCCGCTCACCGACGAGCTGATCCAGAAGACGGCCGAGCTGACGAAGAGCGAACTCCCGATATTCTTCAGGAGGAGATTCTTCTTCTCCCACAGGGACTACGACAAGGTTTTGGAGGACTACGAGAGCGGGAAGGGCTTCTTCCTATACACGGGCAGAGGCCCGAGCGGGCCAATGCACATAGGCCACATAATACCGTTCTACGCAACCAAGTGGCTCCAGGAGAAGTTCGACGTCAACCTCTACATCCAGATAACTGACGACGAGAAGTTCCTCTTCAAGGAGAAGCTGAGCTTTGACGATACAAAGTACTGGGCGTATCAGAACATCCTCGACATAATAGCTGTAGGCTTCGACCCCGACAAGACGTTCATCTTCCAGAACAGCGAGTTCACTAAGATCTACGAGATGGCCCTGCCGATAGCGAAGAAGATAAACTTCTCGATGGCCAAAGCGGTTTTCGGCTTCAACGAACAGAGCAAGATTGGAATGATCTTCTATCCAGCCATACAGGCGGCGCCGACCTTCTTCGAGAAGAAGCGCTGTCTGATTCCTGCGGCTATTGATCAGGATCCATACTGGAGGCTCCAGAGAGACTTCGCAGAAAGCTTGGGCTACTACAAGACCGCGGCAATCCACTCCAAGTTCGTGCCCGGCCTAACCAGCCTCGGCGGCAAGATGAGTGCGAGCAAGCCAGAAACTGCCGTCTACCTCACCGACGACCCGGAGGAAGCTGGCAAGAAGATATGGAAGTTCGCCCTGACCGGTGGAAGGGCCACCGCCAAAGAGCAGCGCGAGAAGGGCGGAGAGCCCGAGAAGTGCGTCGTCTTCAAGTGGTTCGAAATATTCTTCGAGCCTGACGACGAGAAGCTCATGGAGCGCTATCGTGCCTGTAAGGCCGGCGAACTGCTCTGTGGCCAGTGCAAGCGCGAGCTGATCGAGCGCGTCCAGAAGTTCCTCAAGGAGCACCAGGAGAGGAGAAAGAAGGCCGAGAAGCAGGTCGAGAAGTTCAAGTACACCGGCGAACTCGCGAGGGAGCAGTGGGATAAGGCGATACCAGAGCCTCTAAAGAAATAAAGGAAAAGTCAGAACCAGTTTCCCATATCAAAGATCTCGTCTGCATCTATCCCTTCTTCTCCTGCGGACGTAATTAGTTCAAGAACAAAATCTTCAAATCTTTTTTCTTGTTCTTCGTCTTTTGAGTTCCTAGCGGCGGCGCTCATGGCTCTGCTCTTGAACCCTTCGTCGGCAGAGACTGCCCTCCCGCTATCGACGGCGCTCTGTATCCTCCTTGCTGCGTCCCAGGTCATGGGCTTGGAACTACTTTTCTTTTCCATCTGAAGTCACCCCCTTCAGGTTTTCAGCTAAATATCGGCATTTTACTTTATAAGTTAGTATTCTCAAAAGAAAATGCTTTTTTGTGAATATTCTGAGAGGTACTTGGGAACAGTTTATGGGGCGGCCAGCGAAGAGTGATAAGTTTGAAGTTGCCGAGAAGATAATAGAACTGGCAGAAAGCGGAGATGAGCTCACCATATACAATATTTACAGTAAACTTAGGAGAAAATATGGTTTCAACGTGCGACAGGAGTCTGTTCGAAGAATTCTGAATGAATTCGTACGCTTGAAAATTCTGGCGGAGTATCCAGAGGATAGAGTTTCTTCTCAGGCAGGCAGGAGAAAAAAGCCGTATAAACTTTTATGGGATACTGAAAAAGCTCGAGCGATTATCCAGTGCTGGAAGGAGTTTCACTCTTTACGTGGGAAACTTAATGCTCTGAAATCCCTGGTCGATTCCAAAGAGCAGGAGTTTGAGTTTTCAGAGCTCACTTATAAGTTCTGCCCTTATCTCGTTCTTCTCGGTATTGACTGGATTGAAGGAATTACAGGCTTCTTGGGAAAGTTTGATTGGAGGACTTTCCTAGATTACGCAATTCCCCTATATGGGGCTGTGTTCTCACTGAAGTATGACCAAGAGCTTAGGGTACTAAATGAGGAGTATCCTGGCGGAGAATTTTTCATCGCACTTGAGGGTAATTCATGTGACTTCTTTGAGAAGGCTCGATGGGTGGAATACGTGGCTCGCAGGAAGGCTAAAATGGAGATAGAAAACAAGCTTTTAGAGACTTTTTACAAGGGAAATGAATTCAAATGTGCCAGTATTCACTATGGCGATGATGGCGTTCCAAAGCTTTCGAATTATATCCTGGGCGTTAGGTACTTCGTCCAAGATTCTCGGCTTGTTGTCTTTGATCTGTCCCCAAATCCATTTTTGACAAAAGACGACGATGAAAAGGTCGCTACTGCTTTTGAGACACTGGTTCAAGAGCTTCCTAAAAAACACCCTGAAGTGGAGTTTATTCAAGTTAGGTCTGTTTCATCAGCTATGGGTGAGCTCCTAAAGTCTATGGGATTTGAAGAGTGCTGTAAGTTCTATCTCTCCACCAGAACGGAGAAAGTTGGCGATGCTTCTCGTTTCATTGTTGAATTCTCGAAAAATCAGCCACTTGCAAGTGAAAGGGAATGGGCGATAAGAGTCTTTGAGAAACCGGTAAAGTGACTGTCTTTAATTCCATTTTATTCCTCGGTCGTTTCTTTATCAGAGTTGTGAAGAGATTGGATCAGATTTTTAATCATCTCTCAAAACCCTTTTATACTTCAGTGGGTTTAACTTTTCCTGAGGGATGCGAATGAGAAAGGGCCCTCTGGCGTTCCTTCTTGTCCTTGTGGTTCTCGTGAGCGGCTGCCTGAGGGGCTCAAACACCTCAACAAGCACAACTTCCACGACGGGTTCAAGTTCCCAATCTATGACCACCACGACGCACTCATCGAGCTCAACCACGACACCACCGCACTATGAAAATTCCCGCTGAAGTTCCTGTATCCAGAATCTCCAAAGGTCGTAAACTGGAGCTACGAAGAAGCTTACCGGTTTTTTGAGGAGAACTACACCCGCGTCCCCTATTCCCAGTACGGCAACATAACGGTGAACTACTCCTACGGCGTCTTCCACGGGAGGTACGAGTTCGTCCTCACTAACTTCACGTCGGGGACGCTGTACCTGGCCCGCCCTAACGACGCCCAAGAACCCCATAACTCTGAACATAACCATTGAAGGCGTCCCGCTAAACCTCTCAAGAGTTGACCGCTACCGCCTCATTCTCCCGGACGGGGAAGGGGTCGGCATCGATTTCTACTCAGTCAACGTTTCCACAAACCTCACGACGCTGAGGGGCGTCGCCGAGTACGAACTCCGCTATTTGGAAAACGAGAGGCACATATTCTTCCTAACAAGCAGAGACATCGGATTCGGAACCGACTTTTCCTGGTGGGAGTTCGCCTCTAGGAACGTGAGCATAAGGGTGGTCCCGGAGTTCCCCAAGGACACGGTCTTCGTGCTCTTCTACGGGGGCATAATCCGCTCAGGCATGGAGGTTACCTACTCTGATAATTCCTATCCCCACGGTGGCTTCACCCTCTACCTCCAAAATATGGAATGGAAGGGCTTTGAGTGGGGTGGAATAAACTTCACGGTCTACTTCACCCCCGATATCTACAGCGATGAGGGCTTTGAGTTGATTAAGGAGGAGCTCATCTTCGCGATGGACCTCTACAGGAACATGATCGGTATCCTCCCCACAACGAAGTTCGACGCGATGTTCTATCCGGATTTCAGCCAGGCCATGGCCAAACGCCTCGGCACTAAGGCATTCGCGTTGAACTTCGGGCATGTCATAATCATCAACTGTCCAGCCGACATGGAGGACTCCGCAACCAACTACGCCTCCTTTATATTCCACGAGGTTGCCCATGAGTGGGCCGGTCCATATATCTCCCTAGACCTTGACGTTCACAGGCTGGTCGAGCCGCTGGCAACCTTCATGCAGATGGAGGCCTATGGTAAGTGGGAACCGGACGGCTACCTCCGCTGGCTGAACGACAAAGAGTACACGACCCTCAGGTACGGAAATATGAGAACCTTCTACGAGTCCTTGGGTCCCACAGACAAATACACCGTCTACGTTCTCTACTACAGGGGAGCCTTCACCCTGCGCTCCCTGAGGTTCGTCCTCGGCGAGGAGAACTTCTCGAAGGTGTTCAGGGGAATCTTTGAGAAGTTCCACACCACCCAGTGCAAGAACATCACGATGTTCGAAGATACCATCGAAGAGCTCAGCGGGAAAGACCTCGACTGGTTCTTCAGCGAATGGTTCAACTCGACGCTCTACCCGGACTACAACGTGACTGACCTAAGCCTAACTAGGGGAGCGGACGGCTATATCCTCACCTTCACCGTAACCGACGCCAGCAACTTCACGATGCCCGTCCCGGTAAGGGTCTACTCGAGGACGGGAGCTTCAGAGACTACAGGGTCTGGGTGAACGGCACCGCCAGGGTGAGCATTGAACTGCCCGAAAAACCCGTAAAAATCGTCATTGATCCAAACGAGGTTATGGCCAACGTAAACAGGGAGTTCGAGGTGAACGGGATAAAGGTAAAGGTCAATTAAGGAGCAAGCCCCCATCCACCCGCTGTGGTTTCCTTTTCTTCACCTATCTTCCGTTCTTCGAATTCAACTTCAACCTTGAAAACATCCGTCTCAACAACGTCCCTACCCAAGGGTATATCTAGAACAGCCTTGAGCTCAAAGGTTCCGTGTCCCATGATAACGGGCCCGCTCCACAGCTTTCCGAGTATCGAGCGGGGCGTAACCGAGCCATAGTGTGTGAAGAGCACAGTTTTCTCCTCGGGGAGAGTTGAAAAGCTGAAGTCAAAGCTGCCTCCTTCGGCGACTTTTTTCCATATATCACCCGAGCCGACTTCTATTCTAACTTTTCTTGCCTTCGAAAGCTCTGCCCAGACGTTACCGCGCAGGAACTTCCCATCTCCCCTAAAGCTCACCTGAGCCATGTCGTCTCCTCTGCTCAGGCTGAGCTGTCCTTCTCCTTCAACAACTCCTTTATCTGTCAGGACGAGTATAAGGGAACCGTCGTACCTGCCGCCCCTGATCCTCAACGCAGGAGCTTCAATGATCCCAGTGCCGTCCGGACGGAGCTCAACGCGGAAGGGGCCCTCCGGAAGTGGAGCTTCCAGGCCGCGTCCCCGCTCTTCAGCCCTAAAGCTCCTTCTCGTTCGGTACCTCCTACTGGTCGTGGTTCCAGAGCTCGTTGTGGTATGCCCGTACGTCCAGTAGCCCTCGAGGAAGACCCTGCCCAACTCGTATTCAACTTCCTCAGGAAAAGCCACCGAAGTTTCAGTTAGAGAAGCCTCATTGAACAGGGACGAGGCCTTCTTTCCACCACCAAGGACTCTCACGCCCATCCCAAATATCGCTCCCAGAATCAGCAGAGGGACCAGGATAAAGGGAAGGAGGAACCATGAGGACACGAAAGATGATGCCAAGCTGAGTATCGAAAGGGACGTTATTATGAAAACGATTGTGAAGAATGCTCCAGCAACCATAACACCCGTTGGATTCTCCTTAACGAGCACCTTTTTCATGAGGACCACCGTACTAAGATGGGCATAGAGCTTATTACCTTTTCCCATCGTAGGGAAAAGCTTTAACCCCGCACCTCTGAAACCCCGTGGTGATACCATGGTCAGACTTCCATTCCGAGATACCTATTACGAGCTCCGCCCGAGCAAGATAGTGGCTCTCGCTAAAAACTACGCCGAGCACGCTAAGGAGATGGAGAGCGATGTCCCGGAAAGACCGGTCTTCTTCCTGAAACCTCCAAGCTCGCTGATAGGCCCTGGAGAGCCGATAATTCTTCCAAGGATGAGCAAAAGGGTTGACCACGAGGTCGAGCTGGCGGTGATAATCGGAAAGCGCGCGAAGCGCGTTCCAGCGGAAAAGGCGATGGACTACGTTTTAGGTTACACCATAATGCTCGACATCACCGCCAGAGACCTTCAGGCAGAGGCGAAGAAAAAGGGCCTCCCCTGGACGATTTCCAAGGGCTTCGACACCTTCGCCCCGGTCGGGCCGAGGGTTGTTGACAGGCGCGAGTTGAACATTGACGACCTCGAAATCGGCCTTAAGGTGAACGGCCAGCTGAGACAGCTCGGGAGGACGAGTCAAATGGTCTTCAAGGTTCCGGAGCTGATTGAGTACCTAAGCTCCGTCATGACGCTCGAGCCCGGCGATATCATAGCCACCGGAACTCCCGCCGGAGTCGGCCCGCTGAGGCACGGTGATAAGGTTGAGGCCTGGATAGAGGGCATAGGAAGGGTCGAGTTCGACGTTTTAGCAGAGGACTCGATACTGTGCTGAGAAACTTTTTTAAGTTCTCTTTCTTTAACTCTACTAGGTGGTACCATGAGGGGACGCTTCGCGGTGTTTCTGACCCTAATGCTTATCGGCACAGTGGTAACCGCTGGATGCATCGAGGGCGGCAACTTCGTCTACTCCAAGGGAAAGAGCCTCTCCCCTGGAGACTCGCTCACCTAAGTCTTCAGCGGGCCTGTGAACCTGACGGTCAAGGTGAGTTCGAACGTTCCCGTTGAGGTTAAGATAGTTGGAGACAAGGACGTCCTAAGGGATTTTGGTTGGACAAAGAAGATAGACACCATTGTGGAGCTTCCAAAGGGGAAGTGGAAGGTTGTAATTAAAAATCCAGGGAACGAGAAGGCAACACTCGATATAGAGCTGAAAGGCTCGTGAGGTCACTCTATCACGTACGTGTGCACCATCAGCCCGCCGTGGCCGATTAGGCGGTGGTGTTTAATCTCGAAGCCGTTCTCCTCTATCGCCTTTTCTATTGCCTTCTTTTCGGTCGTTATGAAGACGCCGCGTTTCTCAAGGACTTTGGCGAGTTCACCAAAGAAGTCCATGTAAAGCTTGGGTATCATGCTCTTCCGCCCTATCTTGAGGCCGTAGGGGAGATTGCTCACCGCAAAATCAACCCTATCAACGTACTCGCTAAGCTTTGTTGCGTCTCCGAGAATGAACTCAATCCTATCATAAACGCCAGCGCTTAAGGCGTTCATCTCCGCCCCGAGGAGGTGCTTCCGATACTTCTCAAGGCAGATTATCCTTCCGGAATAGCCCCTCAGGGCGAGCTCTATTGGAATGGTCCCAGAACCGCAGAAGGGGTCAATAAATGAGCCACCATCGGGTTCCGCCAGCTCTATGAGAGCGTTAGCTATGCTGGCCTTGAGGTGGGCTGGGTGGTCGTAAACGCGCCAGGGCCTCTTGTGGAGGGATGAATCGCCGGTCGTGTCAATCCCGAGGAAAAAGGTTTCACCAATAAGTTCAGCCCGGAAGATTACAGAGGGATGGTCGAGGTTCACCTTAGGCTTTCCGAAGCGCTCCAAACGCTCGAATATGACCTTTCCAACGGTTTTCGCTATATCAACGCTCGTTATTTTATGCTCGCCCTTCCTAAAGCTCCTGACGGCGAAGCTTTCGCTCACCTTTACGAAGCGCTCCACAGGAAGGGAGGCCACGAAACCCTCTATTCTCCTCAGGGCCTTTTCAGGCTCATCCTCGCCAATTCCCTCAAACCCCTCACTCGCCATCTCGACTATGACCCTGTGGAGGAGCCTTGAGCGCTCGTTGAGATACGTGGCAACGCTTAGCTCCCTCTTCCGGCCCTTCTCATCGGTGTAGAAGGCCTCGCCAACCTCTGCTAAAACACGACCTTCAACGCCGAGGGGTTTTTCCTCCACTCGAAACGGAACTCCAAGTTTCGAGAGCAGGCTCTCAACCTCTGCCCTCGCCAGGTCTTCGATCCCCTGGGAGGTAGTTAATAAAAGCCTCATGATTGGCGCTTTTTGGCATCTCTTAATAAGGCTTTGGGCTAAGCCTTAAATATTCCAAAGGGCTAACTGCTTTCATGGAGGGCTCCTGGCGCTTCAGGAGGCTCGTCTTCTTGGTCTTCTCGACAATCCCGGTTATCTCTGCGCTAGCCCATTATCCAGCCATAACGGGCACGGTCGGAGAGCTTATGCGCTTTACCGGTTTGGCAATCATGCTCATCTCCGGCGGGATGGCCGTCTACATCCACTCGCTCTTTCCCAAAAAGCACGACAGACCTGAGAACTTTGAAAAGCTCCTCAAGGACGGTCCCTACCGCTTCGTTAGGCACCCCTTCTATTCGGCCTTCATGTTCCTCGGCTTTGGGATTGCCCTCTTCTTTGCCAGCGTTCCAGGAATGGTTGTCTCGCTCCTCATGGTTCCCCTCTGGGGGAGGCTTGCCGAAATGGAGGAGAGGGAACTCTTAGAATACTGGGGCGAGGAGTACGCGAAGCTTATTGAGACGAGGGGCAGGTTTTTGCCAAGGGCTGAGTCCTGCCCCGGTAGAGTTCTTCTTGTTCTCTCGATTTTCCTCCTCGACTATTTTACTCTCTATGGCCTCAAGGCGCTTTTCGTTGATAGTTACACGGTTGAATTCTTCATCCGCGTTGCCATTCTCTTAACCATGACCCTCGGCTTTGCCCTTCTCATCTCAAAATCCCTGGGGGTAAGGGCTGAATTCGGCTTCAGAAGGGACGAAATCTGGAGGAGTTTCTTACTTGCCTCGGCCCTCTCACTGCCCAGCCCGCTCCTCCAGCTTCAAGCGGGGAGCTTTCACGGCTTTCACGTTCAAACATCCGTTGCCTTGATATTCCTCGCCTACCTGCTCTTCGCTATCTACACTTTCTCCGTTTTCGTTGCCTTCCCAATCGAGGTTTTAGCTCCGTGCGGAAGGCTCTGGCTGATTGTTCCGCCGCTCTTTCTCTTCGTTTACGACAACTACTACTTCAACGCGGGGAAGATGCCTCCACTCGGCGACCTCATCCTGTTCGTCCTCCTGTACCCAGTCGTTTACAAGAAGACGAGAAATGTTGCCGGGATTATTCTGGCTTACCTTTTCATCGCCGAATGGGACCCCTGGTGGGCCTTCGGGAGCTCTTACGGATGGGATGCCTTTAAACTCGCCGGGCTGATTAGGGTTGGCATTTCTCTGCTCTCCATCCCTCTGGCGGTTAAGTTCTGGAGGAGGTGACTTCACTCCATCACCGCTATTACTCCCTTCCACTTCTTCCCAAAGCACTCGCTGGCCAAAGCGTGCTTTCCAGTTAGTTCTTCAAGGAACTTAACGGCCGAGTCACACTTCTTGAAGCCCGTCGCGATGCCAACCGTTATCCCCTCGATTTCCCTTACTCCGGCGCGCTTCTGGTTGTCCAGCTTATCCCGAAGTTCATCCCCATACTTCCACAGGATTCTCCTCGGGTCGAGGAGCAGGTCTTTCTCAACTCCCTCAAGCACGTCCTCGAAGTCCCAGACGAAGTCTCTTTCCTTCTCCTCCTCGCTCGCGAAGAGGGTGAAGCGACCTGTCTGCCACTCGCGGAGGAGCCATCTAGCCGTCTCCTCAAGGTCGACCTCGCCACCGGTCTTTATCATTCCGCGTTTCTCGCCAATCCTTCTAAGTACTTCCTCCTCGTTCTCAAACTCCTCGATGCCAAACTTTTCGGTTATCGCTTCCTTTCTCGTCTCAAGGATGCGCGAGATAAGCTTTAGGGCTGGCTTAACTGGTTCCTCTATCTTGTCCGCTGGAAAACCACCCTTTATTACGAGCTCGTCGAAGTCGTCTATCGGAACGACGCCGGGGCTGTCGAGAAGCCATATCCTCTTGCTCAGCCTTATGAGCTGTTTTCCCTTTGTGTAGCCCGGTATCGGTGCCGTTCCCACGGCTCTTTTCCCCTTGAGGGTGTTGATTATCGTGCTCTTTCCAACGTTGGGGTAGCCTATGAGGGCCACCTTAACTCTCTCCTTATCATCCAGCAGGGGCTTTGCGAGCTTTTTTATTTCCTTCCTCAGGATTCCAGTCCCTTTTCTTTCCCTCGCGCTTATGAAGACAACAGGAATCTCACTCCTCCTCTTGTACTCTTCCGCCCACTCCTTCGGCACTAAATCGGCCTTGTTCATGACTATAAGGAGAGGTTTTCCGCTCTCCTGGATTAGTCTTTCCAGCTTTCTGTTGCGAGTTCCTATTGGGTCCCTGGCGTCAACTACCTCAACGATAAGGTCAGCCTCGTCTATTACTTCCCTCACCACTCGCCACGCTTTCCTCTGCTTCATCCTTAATCACCGTTATCTCGAATATTACCGTCCCGCCGTCCGTGTAGGGTGGCCCCGGATCGAGGCACTGGACGTAGGCTTTGTCCCCTCTGCCGAGGCCTAGCTCGCTCGGTTTAATACCCTTTCGGAGGGCCACGATGTAAGGCAACAGCGAGGCGAATGCATGGGTGCATATCGCGTCCGTTTCATCAAGCTTCACCCTCGGCCCTTCAATAACGATTCGGTCGCCAAGATGAAAAACCGGGCATTTTCCTCGAATTTTCACTACACGAGCCTCAAGCCTTTCCACAGGCCACACCGAAACCTAAATAAGGTTTGAAGTTCAAAAGACCAACTGACTTAAGGAAAAGGTGGGTATAACTCTCACGGTGGTGTTCAAAGTGGCCGAGGATATAGAAAGTAAGATTAGACGCCTGAGAGAACTGGGAAAGGCCGCCACAGAACCCGAAACCCCCCCGACAGCCAGACCTAAACCCGAATCCAGGTTCAGAATTCCGAGAAGGAGAATAGGGAGTATAAGGGAAAGAGAGAGAAGGAGAAGGATAATCATTGGTGCATCAATCATTGTAGTGCTCATCCTGATTGCATCGTTTGGTGTTTACACGTGGTATTCCAATAAAAAAGCCTCCGAGCTTGAAAAAGCAAAACAGGAAAAACTACAGCTTCTAGACCAGACGTTTAAACCCTTATTAGACAAAGGATACGGAACGGAAACGTACTCCCAGCTGAGGGCAAAGATACTCCAGGCCAAGTCAAAGGAGGAACTGAACGAGATAGATATAAACACCGCTTACGCACAGGTTCTCCAGAAATATGAGGCTGATCAGCAGAGACAGAAACAGCTGGAGTTCCAGAAAGAGCTAAACCAGACAAAAGAGAGAAAAATACAGGAGATAAACATCCTCTTCCAGCCGCTTCTGGAGCAGAGCGTGTCAACTCCCGTTAGAGGAAAAATCCTCGACGCAAGGAACAGTTTGATCAATCAGGTGAAGAAAGCCAACTCCATTGAGGAAGTTAACGGAACCAACCCAATTCCGATAGTGGTTTCCCTCTGGCATGAAGTGTACAAGGACAGGATAAACAGGATGCCCGGAAGTTACGTCATCTTTGAATACAACGGCACTGCAAGGATGCTCACTAAAACAGAGGCAAAGGAATTCATAACATCGATAATGGACCTGAATGAACTTTTGAAGTACAGGGTAAGAAAAGTGGAGTTCGTAAGGTTAGCCCTTCTCGTTCCGAGGGAGAGAGCAAATGGAGGATTCCTTAAGAAAGGAGCAAAGGTAAGAATATACACCGAGGAAGGAACGGTAGCAGACATGGGTTACATCGAAGAGATACTTATTCCAGCAACAGCTGGAGTCATTAACCTTAACGAGAACATGGAGAGTGTATCCGGAAACGTCTCGGACTACTCCCGGTATTACTACTCCATAGACCTCGTACAGCTTCTGAGGGCTCTTGCTGCCAACGAGGCTGACAATCCAGACGAACTCATAGCAAAGCTCAAAGACTACGGAATAAAGCTGACGAGCCTGGAGGAAGAAACTCAGCTTCAGTCTATCCCATATGGGGTTCCATACCTGGTAATCGTAAAAGTTCCAGACATATACGTTCCAAAGATCATCTATGCCACACAGCACCAGTACAACTCCCTGACAATAGGGGAGGTACTCGGGTGAGAGGGTAAGACCAGAACTGGGTGAGATTCGTGGGAGAGGAAAAAAAGAAGAAGGAAAACTCCAGCTCCTGGATAGACGAGATACTTAGAGGGAAAAGCGATCCCCTAGCAAATGTCTTCGAAAAGGAGAAAGAGAGCAAACAGACAGAAGAGATTCCTCTGCTATCAACGTCGTCCTCACCATTAGAGGAAATACTCGGCGGCAGAAGTGAAGAACCCCCCAAGAAGGCAAAGGATGAGGAAAAGAAAAAAATCTCTTCTGGAGCAGATATTATTTCAGCATTACTTGGAGGGAATGCAGAAGAAAAAACAATAACCTCTCTCCAAGAAGAAAAAACAGAAAAAGAAACGAAAAAAGAAACACCACCAAAGCCATCCGGCGTTGACATGCTCGGGGCGATCTTGGGTGGAGGAAGCTCAAGCCAGACAAAACCCCAAACACCAAAAAGAACAGCACCTCCGTTGCCGCTCCCCAAACCCAGAGCATCTCCGGGCCTCCAAGCTATAATTGGGGAGACCAGGTCTGAGGAGATATCCTATGACAGAAAGGCTCAAATTCTGGATGCTTACGGTAACGTAAGAATTTTGAAGATAAAGGAGGAACCGGTCCCAATTTACGAACTTCGCCTTCCAAAACTTTCCAGAGAGGAAGAAGAACTCCTCGGGAGAGTCAGAGAAAGGGCAATAACTGAAATTCAGGTAGATCCCAGCATGATACCAAATTACGAGGAGAGGCGCAGGATATTCATGAGAGAAGTCAAAAGAATGCTGAAGGAAGCGGCGCCAAATCTATCGGAAGGAAGAATAGAGGTTATGGCCGAGCTGATAGTCCAGAATATGCTCGGATATGGCCTTCTGGATCCTCTCGTGAGGGACGACAACCTCGAGGAAATAATGGTCATAGGAACCAACAAGCCAGTCTACGTTTGGCACAGGCGCTTCTACATGTGCAAGACCAACATAGTGTTCAAAGATGAGAGGGATATACTAAATATCATAGAGAGAATAGCCAGAGAAGTCGGGAGAAGGATTGACCAGCAGAGTCCTCTCCTCGACGCCCGCTTACCCGATGGAAGCCGTGTTAACGCCACAATACCCCCCATAAGCCTTGATGGACCCACAATAACAATCCGTAAGTTCAAAAAGGACCCCCTGACGATAATAGACCTGATAAAGTACGGTACTCTGAACAGTGAGGTTGCTGCCTTTCTATGGCTCTTGGTTGATGGCCTTGGAGTAAAACCCGCGAACATTCTAGTGGCGGGAGGAACAGGTTCCGGAAAAACGACAACGCTCAACGCACTGGCAATGTTCATACCACCAAGTGAGCGTGTTATCAGCATAGAGGACACCGCAGAACTCCAGCTTCCAGTGGAACACTGGGTTCGCCTCGAAACCAGACCGCCAAACCTCGAAGGAAAGGGAGAAGTAACTATGGATGATCTAGTGAGGAACACCCTGCGTATGCGTCCGGATAGAATTATAGTCGGTGAGGTTCGCGGTCCCGAAGCGAGAACAATGTTTACAGCCATGAACACGGGACACGATGGTTGTATGGGAACCATACACGCCAACAGCGCCAGGGAGACAATAGTCAGGCTTGAGAGCCCGCCGATGAACGTCCCAAGAATAATGATCCCGGCTCTCGACATTATACTGATGCAGGTCCGCTTCCACAGCAGGAAAAAGGGAACCGTAAGGAGGGTAACTGAGATAGCAGAGGTTTCAGGAATAGAAGGAGATAACATACAGCTCAACAAGCTCTACAAGTATGACCCGGCAAGAGATGAACTATTGCCTACAGAGGTTCCGAGCAGAGTAATGAACGAACTGTCCCGGCACACCGGGATGAGCATAAGCGAGCTGGAACTGGAACGAGAGAAGAGAAAGATAATCCTGGAATGGATGATAGAAAAGGGAATCAGGAGCATCGAAGAAGTCGGCCACTACATCAAGATGTTCTACATTGACGAGGAAGCCTTGCTTGAAAAAATTGAGAGGGAAAGCTCCTCCGAACTCCAGGAGCAGATTCGGGCCCTAAAGTGAGTTGGTGATGAGCAATGGGGATTATCGAATCGTTCCTCAACTTCCTTGAAAGACTGGGCGCAACCACTATAGAAGTGACAGAGAGGCCCATTAGGCGAATACCCAAGACAGGAACCATTCAGGAGAGACTGAAAATTCTCAGAGAACTCCAAAAGGAAATAGAGGAGAGTCTAGAGAGTAAACAGGAAAAGGAAATAGAAAACATAATTGAACTGAGAAAGGAAGAGCTCAAAACTCCCTTTGGGGAAAGGCTTGCTGAGGCCTTTCTGAACAGGTTTAAAGGTCCGATTCAGTCGATCACTCAGTCGATAAAAGGCCTCGACTACGACCTTTACAGGGCCAACATAAGGATGTCCAAGGAGAAGTACGTTGCCCTCATGATAATAACTTCGATAATGGTTGGGGTATCCTCCTTTGCATTTGCCCTGCTCATTGAGATGGATCTTTTCACATCGGCGCTTATATCCCTCCTAGGATTCATAGGTGGCTTTCTCTACATGAGAAACTACCCGAAGATAGTGTGGAGAAGAAGAGTAGCAGAGGTCGAGAAAGCACTCCCCTACGTTCTCAGACACATAGCATCCCTACTGAGTGCGGGCGTTGGTATTGCCGAAGCCCTCGTTTCGGTGGCAAAAGCCGACTACGGACCCGCATCCGAGGAGTTTGAGCTCATAGTTAGGGACATGAGGGCAGGAGCATCGTTTGAAGATGCCTTGGAGAAGTTCGAGGAGAAGATGGGATCGGAGAACGTAAGCAGAGTAGTGAAGCAGATACTCAGGGCCATAAAGTTTGGTGGAAACCTGGCGGAGATCCTCTACAAGATGGCCGAGGATTTCGCCTTCGAGTACAGGATGAAGCTGGTGGAGTACGTCCAGAAGGTCAACGGTATAGCGTTTATATACATGTTCATGACGATAGTGATGCCGACGATGTTCGTGGTAGCTGTTCTGGCGGGATCAGCTTTCAGCGCCGCAGGCGGTGGTGGTGGAACGGCTATTTCTCCCGGAGCACTGGCAGTTCTTCTGCTGTTCGCCTTCCCTATGCTCTCCCTGATAATAGTTATGATGATAAAGCGCAGTGAGCCGAGGTGATAGAATGCCAAGAGCACCAAAGGCAGGTAGCATTGGGGTTACCCTAACGAGGATCCTAGAGCGTACTCTACCAGCCAAATGGCTGAAAAGGTACGAAATCTTCGTTTATTCGGCGGGAATAGAGTTCCTAGCAATTGAATACCTGCTCATTTCTATTCTGCTGGGCGTGATTGCAGGAGCCGCGGCAATAATTCTCATCCCTCCAATCTACGCAGTGCTAATCACAGTAGTGATCTTCGCGGGCATGGCCTTTCTGTACCCCTACTGGAGGATAGCAAAAAGAACGGAGGAAATGGAGAAAAACCTTCCCGATGCATTCTTCTATCTCGCAAGCTCATTGAGAGCAGGTATCTCTTTCTCGGAGGCGCTGGAGGATCTCACAACTGCCAAATTTGGTGCTCTTACTGAAGAGTTTAAGAGGGTGGTAAACGAGATAAAGAGAGGTAGATCCACCGTTGAAGCACTCCGGGTTATGGCACTCCGCAACAAGAAGTCTCCAGTTATATACCGCTCGCTCATGATAATAATTGAGGCCCTAGAGAGAGGTGCCCCGATGAGTGATGTCTTGGTTTACGTTGCCAATGACGTCAGGGAGATACTCAGGATAAGGCAGGAGAGAAAGGCCTCAACCGGAATGCAGATGATGTTCTTTATAATAACGAGCGGATTCATAGGGCCAGCAATACTTGGAATAGTGGGGAAGCTTATGTACGAGATGATCCAGGGAGAGGCGGCTGCCCAAATACCAACAATGATAAACATCCTTCTGGGTTTTGTTGTAATACAGGGTATTGTGTCAGGGCTAGGAATTGGCGTTATAAGGGAAGGAGAGTTCTCAGCGGGTCTGAAGTACGGGATAATGCTGGCAGTTATGGGAGCCCTAGTCTTTCAGGGAATGAAGTTTGTGAACATAAGCTTCTAAAGAAAAAAGAGTCAAGAGCTCTCTTTTTTCTTTATCTCCACCACCTCAAGCTCAAAAACAACTTTCTTGCCTGCTAGAGGATGGTTGAAATCCAGTATCACCGCATCATCCCTGACCTCAACGATCCTGGCCATGCCGGCATCGGTCATGACGTACATGCCCTCAACGGGCTCAAGACCCGCCGCAGTGAATTGTTCGACCGGAACGGGGACGATAAGTTCCTCTTTCGGCATGCCATAGCCCTTCTCGGGCGGCACAACAACTTCCTTCTTCTCTCCGACTTCCATACCAATCAAAGCTTCCTCAACGCCGGGGATGAGTTCACCGGCGCCAACTGTGACCCCCAAGGGGCCGTATTCCCTCTCCTCAACGAGGATACCGTTCTCCTCAGCAACATCGCGGTAGCTGGTATCAAAAACCTCGCCGTTTTCGTATCTCCCAATATAGTTGAACAGAACGTAGTCTCCAACTTCAACCTTCATCTTCTTCAGCTCCAAAACCTTTGATAGGTGTATCCGAGATCCCTTATAAACTTTTGGGCATTGTGGAACACACTTGAGAACCGGAAAAGGTTGATACACGATAAAAAGCAAGTAGAAACGATGATACGCACGGTTATTTCTCTGAGATGCTTCGCAAAGAGTACAAGAAAACTTGGGAACACTGACGTTGAGATAGTTGAGGTCTCGATTGAGAATGAAAAATTCATAGCGATGTTCCAGAGCAGCCCGCTGAAAAACAACTTGTACAAATGGTCCCTTATAATAACAAGCCCCAACAATACCAGGACGTTAAAGGGAATGGACGATGAAAAGGGAATAAATCTGGCCATAAAGTCCAGCATAGAGGCTATGATAAAAGGAATAAAGGGCTGATCACTCCTCGGGAAGGAGGTAATAAACGTAGTGAGGCCTGTTAGTTATTTCGTCGATGAAAACTACCGTGCCAGGCTTTGGTGGTTTTAGGTAGTGGACTTCCCCTTTTCTTGTCGTCACCGCGGCAAAGGCGTCTCCGGTTCTTACTCTGTTGCCGACGTTAGCTATCAATGTCTTTGTGAACCCCTCCACCGGAAGAAGCATGAGTTTATCGCCCTTCTTGAGGTATATCCTCGTTCTTCCGTCGGGGAGAACTATGATGGCATCAACAATCATTTTCTGCTCCAGCCGATCAACATAGAGGTAAAAACGGTCATAGACTTCTTTTCTCAGGAATTTAGAGATCTCAACGTTGATGAAATCCGGAATCGAATCCCCCTCTTTCAGCCACACTTCAACGTTCCCCATCAGGATTACGCACTCGGTTTTCAGCTTTCCGTTTTCAATGCATGAATCCGGGGAGTCCTCAACGTAGAGTTTTGGCAGTTTTTCCATTTCCTCTCACCAATTCAGGGGGAGTTAAAAAATTTTATAAAATTGTCCCCCGATAACACACGGGACAAGGAATGAAAAACAGGCACCACCTGTTAATAACGTTCACAGTTATTCTAATCCTAATGGCCGCCATGTCCAGCTATGAAATAGAAGACAGGCCCCTTTCGAAAAGCGGTGCAAACTCTTACATTGGCATAGCAATCGTCTCAGCGGCGGCCGTTGGGGCCATAGTAATTACCCTTGTTCTCCTAGGCTGGAGAGACCCCTTTGACAGGCTAAGGTACGAAAGTGGTCCTTTCTTCTCCTACATGGCGCTCTTCCTGGCAGTTTTTCTCTTCGCCCTGCTGTTCCAGATGAAAGGGGGTCTCAAATACACAGTGAACCCAACCAATAATTCGACCATGATCAAGAACTCAACTCTTCACTCTGTGCCAATTCTGGGCTCGGCCAACGCAACTGGAATAAAGAGCAGTACCAATCCATCTCCTATAGGATTGGACGCTCTTTTTCTTGCTTCTGTGGCTGGCCTAACGGCAACTTTTGGAGTTTTCGCAGCCAAATACTACAAAGTGCTTGGTATTAAGAGGAAAAGAAAGGAAATGGCCAGAAAAGCAAAGGAATTCGACGAGAAGCTAGATCATTTTGGGCTGGAACTCTTTGACAATCCGAGGGAAGCGGTGATTGGAATCTACAAAAACGCAGTTCTATGGCTAAACTCCCTGGGGATACCATACTTGGAGAGCTGGACGCACTGGGAGCACGCCGAACACGTGAGGCTGATGCGCGAGACCTTTACTGCACTAACGAGGCTGTTCGAAAAAGCCGAATACGCTCCTGAGAGGATTACATGGGACGACGCCAAAAAAGCCCTAGAGCTTTATCTGAGTATGAGGAGGGGGCTGAATGAGCTCAGCTAAACTCGTCCCAATATTAACAGCCGCGACATTGGGGGTACTGATTATCGAAGGAAAGTACTTCCTCCGCTGGCTGACAGTTATCACCTTCGGAATCACGCTCGCAATAATTCTCTTTGGGGCCGAGCTCGGCCTGCCCGCCGTTGAGATACGGAAAAAAGAGAACAGACCAAATAGAAGGGACGAAGTAAAGGCCCTCTCGAGGATAATAAGGCAGGCTAGGAAGGGGAAAACCGCGCGAGAGATAATAGTGGAAAGGATAATAGAGATATACGCAAGCGCCTCCGAAGACTACAGCAGTACTTATTCCCGTCTTCGCTCCAGTCCGAACGAGGCCATAAAAAAGCTCAGAATGGAGGGAGATTTTGTCAAAAATCTTGAAGAAGCCCTAAAGATAGTGGAGGCTGAGATAAATGAAGATTGAAGACATCGCAGTTAAAGGAAATGCCGTGTTGGAAGAGGTCAAAAAGGTAATTGTGGGGAAAGAGGACGTTCTAAAGCTCGTACTCACGACTATTCTGGCCGACGGGCACATACTCCTTGAAGACCTCCCTGGACTGGCAAAGACTCTCATGGCAAAGAGCTTTGCAAAGGCCCTCGGAGTGGAGTTCAGAAGGGTTCAGTTCACGCCGGATTTGCTGCCAAGCGACATACTTGGCGTAAGCGTCTTCAACCAGAAAACCCTTGAGTTTGAGTTCAGAAAGGGGCCCGTTTTCACGAACATCCTGCTGGCGGATGAGATAAACCGCTCGCCCCCAAAGACCCAGTCGGCGCTACTTGAAGCCATGCAGGAAAGACAGGTAACCATTGAGGGAAAAACTTACCCCCTACCCAAGCCATTCATAGTTGTGGCCACCCAGAACCCAATAGAGCAGGAGGGAACCTACCCACTTCCCGAGGCCCAGCTGGACAGATTCCTAGTCAGATTAAACGTGGGCTATCCGACTAGGGAAGAGGAAAAGGAGATTCTTCGCAGGAGAATAAAGAGAAAGAGAGACGAAGCGGAGGTAAACCCTGTTCTAAACGACAAAGAAGTCGTGGATATGCAAAAAGCCATAGAAGACGTTTACGTCAGCGAGGCCATTCTGGACTACATCACGGCCATAGTTGAAGCCACGAGGAACAGCAAAAGGGAAGTTGAGATAGGCGCCTCACCCAGGGGTAGCCTTGCCCTCCTCAAACTCTCGAGGGCATATGCAGCACTCGAGGGGAGGGACTACGTCATTCCAGATGACGTAAAAGCCGTCGCCGTCCCGGCTTTGAGCCATAGATTAATCCTGAAGAGAGAACTGTGGTACACGAACGTAAGGCCCGAGAACGTGATGAGGAAGATCCTCGAAAAGGTTCCCGTGCCAAAGTTCGAGTGAGGGTCTAGCCTTGCAGCGCATTCCAATCCTCCCGACGTTTGGAGGTTCCAGGGTAGAAGGCCCAAAAAAAGTAGGAATACTAACAGAGGAAGGACAGGAAACTCTGCTCGCGCTATGGGTGATAATAATAATCTCCTTCCTTTTTCTTAAGTGGGAAGCGGTCTACTTGGCGATCCCAGTGCTTTGGGCATTTTTTATTGCGGGATTTTTCTTCAAACCCTCGCTGGACGTTGAGGTAGCCAGGGTTGTTGCCCACAACCGCTTTATAGAGGGGCAGGAAGCGGAGATAACCCTGAAGATAAAGGCGCGGGAGAGGATATCAAGTCTAAAGGTGATAGATGTTGTCCCCCATGGGCTGGAAATTACGGATGGAAGCCCCGAGGCTGTGATTTCTCTCAAAAAAGGGGAGGAAAAATTGATAAGGTACAGGGTAAGGGTAAAAAGGGGTATTCACGTTTTTAGTGGGGTTATACTGGCTTACAGAGATCCATTTTCGTTCTTTAAGCTAGAAAAGGAGATAGAACACTATACCGAAATAGTAGGAGTTCCCATGATAGAGGAAGTGCCAACACCCTATTCGACCAAGGGAACAAAGATAACCGTAGGCCACCTTCCCAGCCCAAGGGTCGGTGAGGGAGTAGAATTCCATGCAATAAGGGAGTACCAGCCCGGGGATCCACTCAAGATAATCAACTGGAAGGCAACCGCAAGAATGGGAAAGATAATGTCAAACGAGTACGAGAGCGAAAGAAAAGTGGACGTGATCTTCATAATAGACGGAGCAAAAAAAGGTGAAGCCGTTTTGGACTACAGCATAAGGGCGGCTGCTTCCCTCATGCTCAACAGCCTGAAGGAAGGCACCAGCTTCGGCCTGGTTCTGGCCGAGAGCGTGCCCCTGTGGGTAAGAATCGACTATGGTAAAAGGCACTTCTTCAAGTGCATAGACTTTCTCAGCACCATGAAACCGGATGAGAACAATATGATAGCCTATCAGATAGAGTACCTTGCCAGATCGCGCTTCCCGGCCAGGGCCCAGCTCGTATACATCTCACCACTCCTCACGGAAGAAAGCAGAAAAGCCCTTGAGATTATGTCGAAGTACGGCTACAGGGTGGTGGTAATAAGCCCCGACCCCTACACCACAGTTGAACCAAAAACCAGGGAAGAGGAGCTTGCATTGAAGATCCTCAGCCTCCAGAGGAAGGCCCATCTAAAGAAGATGAGAAGTTACGGGATAATCATAGACTGGGACGTCAGAAAACCCCTGAAAGCCGCTATTGCGGAGGTGCTGAAACCATGAAACCAAGACGTTTGAATAGAAAAATGTACTCCCTTCTGCCCCTGGCCTTTCTCCTCATTGCACTCTTACCCTTTGGAGTGGAAGGAGTAATAATAGCGATGCTGGCTGCACTTGGAGTGTTCTGGTATCTGCCGGGAATGCTGAACTTAGTGCTCGTAGGCGTTTTCCTGATCCATAAGAACGTAGATCCACTGTACAGCCTGATAGTCTTTTCTCTTGCCTTCCTGGTGCCGATAACGGGAAAGCTCGATAGGGAAAGGGCCCCGCTTGGGGACTACTTAACAGTGTCGAGCATCGTGCTCCTTTCAGTCCCAACTTACTTTCTCATTAAGGCAATATCAGCGTTACTCGGTGGATTTGACGTCACGATTCTGGCGACAGTTCTCCTCGCGGTGGTCTACTTTTTTGCCAAGTCCATCTCCACCTAAACACTCCAGCTCCCCTTCTTCTTCAAAACATTTCTCGCCCTTTCCAGGCCGAGTTTCACGCATTCCTCCAGTGAAAGACCCCTTGAGTATCCAGCCAGGAAGCCACCGGCGAAGGCATCCCCCGCCCCGGTTGGGTCTATCTCGCCTTCAACGGGCAATGCGGGAAACTCGTGGAAGTCACCGTCATAGATAAGAACACCCTTCTCGCCCCTAGTGACGACGACTAACTCTACCCCCCACGAGTAAAGTTGTTCTGCAGATTTTCTGACGTCTTTCAGCCCTGTTATTAGCATTGCCTCCCTCTCATTCGGAAAGATTATCTCGCTCCTCTCAACGAGCTCCCTCACGAGTTCGGGCCTTCTTTTATAGTCCTCGTAATAGGTGGGGTTAAAGTCGAGGCTTATTCTCTTCCCCTCAAGCCTTTTCAGGGCCTTCAGCTGTTCTTCTGGAGGAATCGGCGCTATGTGGAAGAATTTTGCCTCCATGTATTCCTCGGGAATCGGGGTTTCCCCCATCCTCTCTGCCACCCCAATCTCAACAGGGGCATCAACGCTCCCGTCCTCGTGATAGATCATGTAAATGTGCATCGTTTTGCCCGGGAGAACGTGAACGCCCCTCACGTCCAGGATTGAGGCCAGCTTTTCAAGCCACTCCCCTGGAAAGTCCTCCCCCACCTTAGTAACCAGTCCTACCTTTGCTCCTGCCAGAGCGGCGGAAGTGGCAACGGCCGCCGCGGCACCTCCAGGGAGTATTAGCTCGGGTTTTCCGGGCATGCGTATGTGATCTATTGAAACGTGACCGAGCACAACTAGGTCAAACCTCATGTGCACCACCTTGATAGTTTTTAGGGCGTATGACCCATCCTTTAAGCAGTTTCCGGTGGGGGTAATCGGTTTTTACTCGCACGTTTAGATGAATATCGAAAAGGTTTAAAAGATTCCCGCCCAAAAATTTTCGGTGATTAGTATGGAGTCGGTTTTCCAGAATGAAACGATAAAGGAAATTCTGTCGAGGTACAGGCGCATCTGGGCTATTGGCCACGCCCAGAGCGTCCTCGGCTGGGACATGGAGGTCAACATGCCCAGGGAGGGCATCCTTGAGAGGAGCGTTGCCCAGGGCGAGTTAAGCGTCCTCAGCCAGGAGTTCCTCCTCAAGCCGGAGTTTGTAGAGCTCGTTGAGAAGGCCAAGGGGATTGAAGACCTCAACGAGTACGAGCGCGGTGTGGTTAGAGTCCTCGACCGCTCGATAAGGATAAGCAAGTCCTTCCCGCCGGAGTTCCTCAGGGAGATGAGCGAGGTTACGAGCCAGGCCACCAAGGCCTGGGAAGAGGCCAAGAAGAGCAACGATTACTCCAAGTTCGAGCCCTGGCTCGACAAAATTATTGATCTGGCAAAGCGCGCCGCTGAGTACCTCGGCTATGAAAACGAGCCCTACGACGCTTTGCTCGACCTCTTCGAGGAGGGCCTCACTACCAAAGAAGTCGAGAAAATGTTCGAGAAGCTTGAGAAGGAGCTCAAGCCGCTCCTTGAGAAGATAATGGAAGAGGGCAAAGTTCCGAGGGAGCACCCGCTTGAGAAGGAGAAGTACGAGAGGGAGCAGATGGAGAGGGTGAACATCTGGATACTCGAGAGGTTCGGCTTCCCGCTCGGCGTTCGCGCGAGGCTCGACGTTTCCGCTCACCCGTTCACAACAGAGTTTGGCATTCGCGACGTCAGGATAACGACCAGATACGAAGGCTACGACTTCAGGAGAACTATCCTCAGCACGGTCCACGAGTTCGGGCATGCTCTCTACGAGCTCCAGCAGGACGAGAGGTTCATGTTCAGCCCGATTGCTGGTGGAGTAAGCCTCGGAATCCACGAGAGCCAGAGCAGATTCTGGGAGAACATTATTGGCAGGTCGAGGGAGTTCGCTGGACTAATCTACCCCGTCCTGAAGGAGAACCTGCCCTTCATGGGCAACTACACACCTGAGGATGTCTACCTCTACTTCAACATGGTTCGCCCGGACTTCATCAGGACCGAATCAGATGTGGTAACCTACAACTTCCACATACTCCTCCGCTTCAAGCTCGAGAGGATGATGCTCAACGAGGGCGTTAAGGCGAAGGATCTCCCTGAGCTCTGGAACGAGGAGATGGAGCGTCTCTTGGGCATAAGGCCGAAGACCTACACTGAGGGAATCCTCCAGGACATCCACTGGGCTCACGGAACGATAGGCTACTTCCCGACCTACAGCATCGGAACCCTCCTCGCGGCCCAGTTCTATTACCACATCAAGCGCGACATCCCGGACTTCGAGGAGAAGGTAGCTAAAGCCGAGTTCGAGCCGATAAAGGCCTGGCTCCGCGAGAGGGTCCACAGGTACGGCTCCATCTACCCGCCGAAGGAGCTCCTCAAGAAGGCCATCGGCGAGGAGCTGAACCCGGACTACTTCGTCCGCTGGGTGAAGGAGAGGTATCTGTGATTTCACATCTTCCCTATTCTTATTCTGTCTTCGTGGACGCTCACGATCTTCCCTTGAAAGTCTATATCCTTCGAAAGAAGAGCTTTGAGGTTTTTGTAAATGTATTCAACGTTTTTGGGAGGGAACCTCAGGAGTATTAAGCCTGGGAGCTTGAGGCCTTCAACGAAAAGTATGGTTCCAAAATCTCTGTCGAACGTTATTAGAATCCGTCCCTCGTTGTTTGCCAGTCTTTTAACAACCCCGTAGGGGACGTTTTCATCAGCCAAAAACCCCAACGTACTGCTCCTCCTTCAATATCATGCTCGCATACCTGATCGCGGCGAGTATGTCCTCCCTCGTTAGCTGGGGATAGTTTTCCAGGATATCTTCGAAGCTCCACCCGTTGGCCAGGAGCTCCAGTATGAAGTAAACTGGTATCCTTGTGCCTTTAATAACGGGTTTTCCTCCCATCTTTCTTGGGTTGATCTCAATTCTCTCCATGCTCATCACATACTACTCCGTTAATCCTCTTAAAGAAATTTTCGGGGACAAGGGATACTGCTTAAATTATGATGCATGCATTCAGTGTATTGGCGGTGCGAATGGTTAAAACCATCACAATCTCCGATGACGTTTACAAAGAGATACTCCGCATCAAGGGGGATAAGTCCTTCAGCGAGCTTCTTAGAGAGCTTTTAAGGGAAATAAAGGGCAACGCCGATGCCCTGCGACATATCGCTGGAATCCTAAACGAGGATGAGTATGAAGGGGCCAAAAAAGAATCAAAGGGCTAGAGGAGGCGTTTGACGAATGGGGGCAGTCCTTAATACGAACATGATAATCGAAATAGCCAGGGGTAACGAGGACGTGCTCAACGCTGTCCTGGGGTTTGACAAAACCTTCTACGTGACTTCCATAACGCGCTTTGAACTTCTGGTTGGTCTCCCAAGGAAAGATGACCTGATATGGCTGGACTCCCTCATTGAGCTTCCATTTGAGGGAAAATCCGCTGAGATTGCGGCTTACCTTCACAGAAAGCTGAGGGAAAAGGGAGCCCCGATGGGATTGAGGGACCTCTTCATCGGTGCCGTCTGCCTTGCCAACGATCTGCCTCTGATAACACTCGACAGTGATTTTGAGGCTTTGAGGGATTTTGGTCTCACCGTGAGGTTGATCAGGTAATCAATCTCAATCCTTAACTTCGAACTTCAGAATCTCGTCCTTCCTCAGAACCCCAACCCCTGCTTTCTTCCCAATGACTTCAACGACTACCACCCAGTCCGGGTTTGACAGGTTAACTTCCAACCCGTGCTCTTTCACGATCCTGGAACCTACGATCCTCTCGATCTCCTTCTCACCGAGCTTTTTGTTCCCCCTCACTTTCGCCCTTACCGCAAAGGTCCCGGTTTTCCCTTCCATGAGCTCAATGGCCTTCTTCTCAATCTCCTCAAGTCTAGCGGGCAGGAGACAGTCAAGGGGGATAACCCTCTGGAGTGCCTGCGTTTCGAAGGAGAGAAGCCTTTTTATTGCTTCATCCTTACTCAACGGTGTCTCGGCTATGAGAACTCCCCTCCAGTCCGTTCCCTTGGCATGAACCTTTCCGAGGGCCCATTCCAGTTCGAGTATCCCGTCTCCCTCCCTTCCAGGGGGACACGTTATAACCAAAACCACCATCCTGGCTCACCAGTGGACAAACTTTTATATTTACCAAATGCAAACTAAACAGGGTGATTTAAATGGAGAACACGGAACTTAAAGTTTATCCCGTTCAGACGTATGAAATATACGGTTTATCCAAGAATCCCTTCGAACAGCTGGCAAGCGAGGGTATCGAGGAAGTCGAGGCCATTCACGTTTACCAGGAGGTCGACATGAGGCTCTCGATGATTCTCTCGGAGGTTATCGGCAACAAAAGCTCCATAGCCCTCAGCATAGTGGGGCCCCTCGGAATGGGAAAGACCCAGAGGTTGAAAAGCATAGCCAAAGCGATAGAGCGTGAGGGAGGCAAAGCGATATACGTTAAGGTTGATACCAACGACATTTTAAAGCTCACGCGCGACATCTTCTACGCCCTGAAACCACCGAGGAGCAGGACAAACATATTTCTTGAAAACCTGAGCAGGAAACTGGGCTTTATAGACAGGCTGGAGAAAATGCTGAGCGATCCAAAGGAGTACAAGAGCAGGGACATAGCTGAACTTCTCGTCGAGCAGCTCAGGAAGTACCCCTACTCGGCCCTTCTTCTGGATGAGCTCGAAAACATGCAGGGAGCCAGGGAACAGGAGAAGATACAGTTCTTCGAGATGCTCAGGCACGTGATAAGCACCATGCCTCCTGGTTGTATAGTTGCCTTTGCCTCAGTCCCTGAAGCTTACGAAGAGTACACGAAAATATTTCCGGCATTCTTCATGCGCCTCCACTATGAGTTCAAGCTGAGGCCAATGAGCGTCGAAGAAACCTTTGAGCTCGTAAAGAAGAGGCTCAACAGGGTAAGGATAAAGGACACCGACAACCCGCTGTACCCGTTTACAGACGAGGCCGTCAGACTGATCCACGATCTGGCAAAGGGCAACCCCAGACAGATTTTAAGGCTGCTCCACTACGTTCTGAGTGAGGCAGCGAAGAGGGCCTTTGACCCCATAGATGAGCTTGTCGTGACCACAATACTGGAAGAACCCAAGAGCCTGGAGGAGTACATTAGAAGGGTTCCAAAGGACTACCGCGATCTGATAGAGGCCATAGTTTACAAGTTCAACGGCGGGCCGGTCAGCTACATCACCCTGGCCAAAGAGCTCAAAAAACCCGCAAACCAGGTTTACGAGGCCCTCAACAAGCTAGTCACCATAGGGTTCCTCGTGGGCGATCCTGGGGGGAACTACAAGGTTCCTTACTACGTTAGAAAATTCTTGGAGGCGGAAGATGCTGAGAAGAAAACAGGGTGACCCTGATGCCCAACTACGACGCCCACGTGCTCTCTGGGATAGTCACCTATCCGCTCGCCGTGGCCCTCGCGGGAATACTCAAGGAGTACGCAGGGATCCCCTTTGAGCTCAGTTCGATTGCCCTCATCCTCGGTTACGCACTCTACGTCCTCGGGGCTGATCTGCCGGACATGGACCACCCGAACGCGCTGCTCCACAGGGGGACGAAGCCCATAGTGGCAGTCGCGGTAGGGAGCGCCGTTTACCTCCAGGCCCTTCACAGGTTCAGCTTTACTGAGGAATGGCTCAACCAGACGGCCGCATGGAGCGTTGGAGTTGTGGGGGCACTGATCGGCTGGTTTGGCTTCACCTGGATCATGCCACGGCACAGAGGGATAGTCCACTCCCTCCTCTTTGCGTTCATCTACGGCGTCCTAGCTTTCCTCTTAGTGGAGTACGGACTTGGAATGAGTACCGGCGAGGGCCTCTACGTGGGCTTCGCGGCCTTCAGCGGCTACATGCTCCACCTGCTCCTCGACAGGGAGATTTCACTCATATGAGGAAAATCCTTTTATTCCTCCTTTCGTAGTAAACCCGGTGATTCAATGGATCCCGGGGCGGTGATGTTCCTGCTTTTCATTGCCGCAATCGTCGGCATGATTCTCATAGCCATAAAAGGGGAGGAATCCGCCAGGGCGAGATGCCGCAGGTTTTCAGAGTCCGTAACGGTGGAAGGAACCGTTCTGAAGTTTCCACTGAAAACCAAACTCAGTAAAGGAAGGTTCGTCCTCAGGGGAGAATGGAGGGGTTCGAATAACAGGTACTACCACATAGAGAGGAGCTTCGAAGCCCTGGAAAAACTCAGCGCGGATGAGATAGAGCTCACCCCGGAGCCGTTCTCAGTGGAGGTGAAAAAGAACGACGATGCCCTCGTGGAGCTCCCCGCGTATATTGTCGAGGAGGGAGAGTTCAAGAACGCGGTGATAGTCCCCATTATCCCCTCGTACTCGGTTGAGATTGAGAAGGATACCCTCGAAGCGTCCAGAGACATGGAGTTCGCCCACCTGAGAGTGGAAGTCCTCGAAAGCGGCCTTTACGGGAAGCTCTACGTGAACGTTAGCAAATGCAGGGGCGCCAGGGTGGAGTCCGAAAAGAATCGGCTCCACACCGGGGAGAAACTCGTCGAGGTTGAGGGGAGCGGTGAAGCAGAACTCAGAAGGGAGTTCTGGACGAAGCCGCTAATCTTGATAATGGACAGGAACCACTCCGACCCGAGGAAGCTCCGGGATGTCTTTGGGAAAAAGGAAATACTGGAGGGACACGGGGAGTATCTCATCAGACTGACTCTGGACGTTCCATTCTCAAAGGACGAGCACGACACGGCAAGGGTAACTGTCTCGCCGGGGAGAAAGGCTCCTGCAGAATTTAAGGAACCGGAGGTAAAGGTCGTGGTCTGATTATCCACATCAGGGCAATAATGCTTTTAAATAAGCCACGTTAGAAAAGCCCGGAGGTGAGAGAGATGTTCAGCCTCGGAGGATTTTCACGCAGTGGTGAGTACGAGAACAAGACCTGGGACGTGCTCATCATAGGAGCGGGGCCGGCGGGCTTCACGGCGGCGATATACGCGGCCCGCTACGGTCTGGAGACCCTCATCATCAGCAAAGACCTCGGTGGAAACATGGCCCTAACGGACCTCATCGAGAACTACCCGGGCTTTCCGGAGGGAATAAGCGGTTCAGAGCTGGCCAACAGGATGCACGAGCACGTCAAAAAGCTGGGCGTTGATATAGTGTTCGACGAAGTCGTCAGAATAGACCCGGCCGAATGTGCCTACTACGAAGGCCCGTGCAAGTTCACGGTAAAAACCGCCAACGGAAAGGAGTACAAGGGCAGAACGATAATCATAGCCGTTGGAGCTGCACCGAGAAAGCTCAACGTTCCAGGAGAAGAGGAGTTCACAGGAAGAGGCGTCTCCTACTGCGCCACCTGCGACGGCCCGCTCTTCAAGGGCAAGAAGGTTATAGTTGTCGGCGGTGGAAACACGGCACTTCAGGAGGCCCTCTATCTGAAGAGCATAGGCGTTGACGTCACCCTCGTCCACAGGCGCGACAAGTTCAGGGCCGACAAGATACTCCAGGACAGGTTCAAGGAGAGCGGAATTCCGGCAATACTAAACACCGTCGTGACGGAGATAAAAGGAACCAACAAGGTCGAAGCCGTTAGGCTGAAAAACGTCAAGACGGGCGAGGAAACCGAGATGAAGGTGGATGGCGTCTTCATCTTCATCGGCTACGAGCCTAAAACCGATTTCGTCAAGCACCTCGGCATAACCGACGAGTACGGCTACATCCCGGTGGACATGCACATGCGCACGAAGGTTCCGGGCATCTTTGCCGCTGGGGATATCACCAACGTCTTCAAGCAGATAGCGGTTGCAGTCGGTCAGGGAGCGATAGCCGCTAATTCAGCCAAGGAGTTCCTTGAGGAGTGGAAGGAGAAGAGCGGGGAGTAAATTCTCACCCTCCATCGTTCTTCCTTCTCGGCACTTCTTGCCCTCCACGTCTCCTTAGTTGAGGATTTTCCGGGTTCTCCCGAAAAATCTTCGGTCAAAAATGTTCATCGATGAACACAGACTTATATAGGAAAAAGCTCGACTTCCTCACGGTGATTAATCATGGTGATTAGACCAAGTGTTAAAGAACTCCCCGGGCCCAAGGCCAAGGAAGTCATAGAGAGGAACTTCAAATACCTCGCAATGACAACCCAGGACCCTGAGAACCTGCCGATAGTCATCGAGCGCGGCGAGGGGATAAGGGTCTACGACGTTGACGGGAACGTCTTCTACGACTTCGCGAGTGGCGTTGGAGTTATAAACGTCGGCCACTCCCACCCGAGGGTCATTGAGGCCATAAAGAAGCAGGTCGAGAAGTTCACCCACTACTCTCTGACCGACTTCTTCTACGAGAACGCCATCATCTTGGCCGAAAAGCTAATTGAGCTTGCTCCCGGCGACATGGAGAGGAAAGTTGTTTACGGCAACAGCGGTGCCGAGGCGAACGAAGCTGCCATGAAGCTCGTCAAATACGGAACCGGAAGGAAGCAGTTCTTGGCTTTCTACCACGCCTTCCACGGAAGGACGCAGGCTGTTCTCAGCCTCACGGCCAGCAAGTGGGTTCAGCAAGACAGGTTCTTCCCGACGATGCCGGGAGTTACCCACATCCCGTATCCAAACCCCTACAGGAACACCTGGGGAATCGACGGCTACGAAGAGCCCGATGAACTGACCAACCGCGTTCTCGACTTCATAGAGGAGTACGTCTTCAGGCACGTCCCGCCGCACGAGATTGGAGCGATATTCTTCGAGCCGATACAGGGTGAAGGCGGCTACGTCGTTCCGCCGAAGGGCTTCTTCAAGGCCCTCAAGAAGTTCGCCGACGAATACGGCATTCTCTTGGCGGACGACGAGGTTCAGATGGGTATTGGAAGGACCGGTAAGTTCTGGGCCATCGAGCACTTTGGAGTAGAGCCGGACCTCATCCAGTTTGGAAAGGCCATCGGTGGCGGCCTTCCGCTCGCTGGAGTTATCCACAGGGCCGACATAACATTCGACAAGCCCGGAAGGCACGCGACCACCTTCGGCGGCAACCCGGTCGCTATAGCAGCTGGAATAGAGGTCGTCGAAATAGTCAAGGAGCTCCTTCCACACGTCCAGGAGGTCGGCGACTACCTCCACAAGTACCTCGAGGAGTTCAAGGAGAAGTATGAAGTCATCGGCGATGCCCGCGGCCTCGGACTTGCCCAGGCCGTCGAGATAGTCAAGAGCAAGGACACCAAGGAGAAGTACCCAGAACTGAGAGACAGGATCGTCAAGGAGTCGGCGAAGCGCGGACTGGTGCTCCTCGGCTGTGGAGACAACAGTATTCGCTTCATCCCGCCGCTCATCGTCACCAAGGAAGAGATTGACGTGGCCATGGAGATCTTCGAGGAGGCCCTCAAAGCAGCCCTCCAGTGATCTCTCTTCAATTTTCTTTGATTTTGATTTTAGGATGGAAAAGAATTTTAAAGTCCAAAGTCCAAAGAACCGCGATAACAATGAACGGGAATGCCGTTGGGCTTATCATCCTGGCTAGCATCGTTGGCTATCTCTACTATGTGATCCACAATAGGAAGAATTTCAACACATCCCAGGGCAATCTTTTGCTCATCCTGACTGCTTCGTTTCTTCTGGGTTTACTCTCAAACGGATTCCAAAAGAACATCGATGGGTACGTATACGGCCTTTCACCCGTTTACACTGGACTGCTGTTTACGGCCCTCTCCTTCGGAGAAATCGGGGGGATTATGGCCGGTATAGGTGCCGGTGTTGCCGAATATTTCAAATCCAGCGATTCAATAGTCTTTGAGATTTTCTTCGTTGCGTACGTGGCTGGAGGTTTTCTGGCGGGTAGAATAGCCAGGGGAGATTCCTCCTTTTCAACCCTCATACTGGGTTCAGTCATCGGTGCCTTGGCTATAATGGCCATACATTACGCCTACCTGCTCCCCGTGAGGGGACTAAAAATCGGGGAGGCATACGTACAAACGTCCCCCTTACTTGCCTCCGTCACAACGGGGGTCATCCTGGGGACGGGGCTAGCGGCACTGTTTAAAAAATGGGATAAATGGCCAGAACCAATAGGGAAAATCTAAAGTTCCCGTATTTCCTCCCATAAGTTCTCTTCCACCATCAGGGGCTCAATCGAAATTCTCTTCGATGCCCTCCTGATCTGACCGAGGTACCTAGAGTCAGCCACAACTGCATCGTACTCGAGCTCGCTGATAACGTAGACCGAAAGACCAACGACATCAAGTACCTCCGAGGCATTCTGGGCAAACTGAGGACCAGCTAAGAGAATATCTGGGGAGAGACCTTCCTCCTTAAGTTCCTGAATGGCGTTTTCAATTATCTCCAATATTTGTTCTTTGAGTTCCAAATCACTCACCCCTTGCTCCCTTTACGATGCTGACCCCACTGGAAGTGCCAATTCTGTTGGCTCCTGCCTGTATCATTGCCAAAGCCTGTTCGTAGGTTCTTATGCCTCCCGCGGCCTTAACACCCATCTCAGGCCCGACTACCATTCTCATGAGCCTGACGTCTTCAACTGTAGCCCCACCGGTTCCAAAACCGGTTGATGTTTTTACAAAATCTGCCCCAGCTTCTTTTGCCAGCTCACAGGCCTTGATTTTCTCCTCCTCCGTCAGATAGCACGTCTCTATAATGACCTTGACCTTAACCCCCTTCCCATGGGCCACTTTAACGACTTCCTCAATGTCCTTCCTGACGTAGTCGTAATCCCCATCCTTCAACGCGCCAATGTTTATCACCATGTCGAGCTCGTCCGCACCATCCTCGATGGCTTTCTTTGCCTCGAAAACCTTAACTTCAGTTGGGGTCGCCCCAAGAGGGAAGCCTATGACGCTTGCCACCTTAACATCGGCGTTTTTCTCTCGAAGGTACTCCTTGGCAAGCTTAACACGGTAGGGGTTAACGCAGACAGCGTAGAAACCGTACTCTATAGCCTCGTCGCAGAGCCTAATTATGTCCTCCTTGGTAGCGTAGGGCTTGAGGTTGGTATGATCAATATACCTCGCGATTTCCTGCGCTTTCATTTTCAGTCCCCCAGTCAATCTTTAATTTAAGAAGGTATATAGGAATTTCCATCAGGCAACTACTGAAATCGGCAACTTTATGGGACAAGCCAAAATTAGTTACCATGGTGGGATCCCATGCTAAGTGAAAGTGACCTGGAAAGGTATAGCAGGCAGATAATGATATGGGGAACCGAAGGACAGGAAAAACTCAAAAAGTCCACGGTTGCCGTTGCCGGAACCGGAGGCCTTGGATCACCAGTGGCCTTCTACCTAGCGGCGGCAGGTGTGGGAAGGATAATCCTGATTGACTCGGAAAAACCCGAGTTAAGCAATCTCAACAGGCAGATACTGCACTGGGAAGAGGATCTGGGTAAGAATCCAAAACCCCTCTCAGCGGCATGGAAGCTCAGAAGGTTCAACTCATCAATCGAAATTGTCCCAGTGGTAACTAAGGTAACCGAAGAAAACGTCGATGAGATCCTAAAGGACGCGAACATCATAGTCGACTGCTTAGACAGTTTTAAGACAAGGTTCATACTCGATGATTACTCTCAGAGAACTGGAAAGCCCCTCGTTCATGGGGCCGTTGAGAGGACGTACGGCCAAGTAACAACGATAGTTCCAGGAAAAACCATGAGCCTGAGGGAAATCTTTGGAAACGTTAGAGAGAAGAAGGGCAAGTTCCCAATAATCGGAGCAACGGCGGCTTTTATAGGTTCCATTCAAGTAATGGAGGTGCTAAAACTCATAACAGGAGTTGGAGAACCCCTTCTCAACAGGTTATTGATAGTGGATCTAGCCTACAACACCTTTGAGATCGTAAACCTGAAAGATTCCTCGAAGGAGAACCCATAAATATCCAAACAAACAACCCGCACAGGTGTCGAAAATGATGAACGAGAAGGTTGCCGTATTGGAAGAGGCGTTCGACATTAACAAGGCAACCGAAATAGTAGCACACCCCGAAGCCGGAGGATACGTCATTTTCTTGGGAAAGGTAAGAAATCAGAGCCATGGAAGGAAGGTTCTAAAGCTGATATATGAGGTCTACGACGAAATGGCCGTGGAGGAAATGAAGAAAATACGGGAAGAGGCATTGAAAAAATTCAGAATAACTGACATGCTGATATGGCATAGAAAGGGGGAACTGAAAGTTGGAGAGGGTACCATACTGATAGTGGCATCGGCTCCCCACAGAAAAGAGGCCTTTGAAGCCTGCATATGGGCGGTTGACGAGGTAAAGAAAAGAGTCCCCGTATGGAAAAAAGAGATCACCGAAGAAGGGGCTTTCTGGATTGAAGGGGATAAAGCAGTTCCTGTAGAGGATTACTATGGCAAGTAGTTCGCCATTTTTTTATTACTACTTTTAGTTAAATGCAAAATTCGTATAGAAAAAGTATTTATACACGAGCCCCCAACCCATTCTGGTGAAGTTAATGGCTGAAGTAGTAAGAACTTCCCTGGGTATTTCATCAGTGAGTAGAACACCACAGAACGTCACGGTCGGGAAGCCACCATGGAGCAAAAAGGCCCACAGTGGAGATGTAGAGCGGCTGATACTCCATCTTGGAGAAGGAAAGGGAAAGTTCGACGAGGCACACGGAATACCAAGATCAATAGGCTGCATAGGAAACAACAGGTTCTTCCTCCGGAGGGAAAAGCTCAGTGAAGAAGAAATCAGGAACGTTCTTCGGGATTTTAAAGCCCTCAACGGGGAAGAAGTCTGGATAACGAATTACGACAGCCCAAGGGATCTCTCGAAGGTTGCAAAGATAGCGGTCGAAGTTGGGATTCCAGAAGTGAACGTCGTTGTCCTCGAAGAGGATCTAGATGCATACGAAGTTGTTGAAGGAGCCAGAACCATAGTAGAGCTCGAATATGATCCCGATAGAATATTGAAGATCTCTCTAAACCCCCACGTAGACGGACTTCTGGTGATGGTTCCTCAAGAGAAGGTAGATGAAGCCCTGACATTTCTGAACAAGCTCGACGAACCGGGTGACCTTGAAATATACGCGGACTTGCTGTATCCAAAATCGGCACGGTTTTTGAAGTTCAATGTTATTGAGAAAAGAATGAGCGAGAACCCAACAACACAGATGTATCATGATTGTCTGGCAGGGACAATTGCAGTAAGCGCCGACGGATATATAACGCCCTGCCCACTTCTCAGGAATTTCGTTGTGGGAGACGTGAGGAAAGGGGATATAAAGAGGATAAGAAAGAAGAGGAAACTCAAGGAGTTCTGGAAAATGACAAAGGACAAAATAAAGGGATGCTCAGCCTGCCCGTTCAGGTACATATGCCACGACTGTCGTGCCCTTGAATACCAGGCCACGGGAGAGATAGACGGCCTTGAGTACTGTCCGATCCTGCTATAATTAAAAATCGAGTATGCAACGGTACCCCTTTCCATCCTTTCTTACCATCCCTGAAAAGCGCCATTCTCTGTATTTTTCCATTACGGGGTTCAAAACATCGAAATACTCAATACCAAGCTTTTCAACGTACTTGCTGAACTCCATAATTTTCGATGCCAGATCCTCTTTTGAGGAGAAATACCACTCAATAAGATACCATCCATCCCTTGGAGAGAACCCAACCTGTATTTCGTACTCTTTGAACTTTTCAATGACTTCATCGTTAAACTCCCTGGTCAGGCCAAGAACTCCCCTATCGTAGGCCGGGGCATCCACCACAACTATGTACTCAAGTATTATTTTCTCCTTTCTGAGCCTGTCCAGCATGTAGTTCACAGTGGATCGGCTCTTTCCGAGGGCTTTAGCTATCTCCGAAATGGGCCTTCGAGCATCCCACAAGTGAAGATCCATGAGTTGAGCATAGGGATAGCTTAAGTACCAGTCGCCAAAGTTATCGTCGCCTGAGTAGTGTAGATAACTTCTCATCTCGTAGTACTCATAGTCATCGGAGTACTTGGCCAGCAGATCATCAATGAGGTCAACCTGATCCTTGGGGATGTAAAGTATCGCCGAGATACCATTCTTAAAGCCGAACATCGCATTTATGTAAACGATAAAAGGATTCGCCTTCATTCTATCAGCAACTTCAAAGAGATCCTCCTGAGGAACGGAGAGGAAGGCAACAAAACTCCTAAGGCCAAGTTTTTTAATGTCATATATCGGATTAACCGTGAGTTTTGTTCCGTAGTATTTGTCGTAGATACGTTTTAGTCGATAGTAGTCGATACCCTCAAGCTCGGCTATTTTCTTGAGGCTCTCGGTTGGATATTTCTCCAGTATACTTATTAGAAACTCCATTTCAGACTGGGAAAACTCCTCCCCAGGCATGATACTTCACGAAAAGGTTAAATCGGGGGCGGTTATATTTTTATCGGTGGTTGCGATGGTGAAGATAGAAGTCGTGGACATTGAAAAACCTGAGGGAGTCGAGGTCATAATAGGACAGGGAAACTTTTCCATATTCACAGTTGACGATCTTGCTAGGGCTCTTCTCACGGCAGTACCCGGAATAAAATTTGGAATAGCCATGAACGAGGCCAAACCCCAGCTGACTAGATATACTGGCAACGACGAGGAGCTTGAGGAGCTCGCCGCAAAGAACGCCCTCAAAATCGGTGCAGGTCATGTCTTCGTAATTCTGATGAGAAACGCATTCCCGATTAACGTTCTGAACACCGTTAAAAATCATCCAGCCGTTGCGATGGTTTACGGTGCCAGTGAGAATCCCTTCCAGGTCATAGTGGCAGAGACCGAACTGGGAAGAAGCATTCTTGGAGTGGTCGATGGAAAAGCCGCCAACAGAATAGAGACAGAGGAACAGAAGAAGGAGAGAAGAGAACTCGTCGAGAAAATCGGCTACACAATACACTGATGCAAAGCTTTTTAGGTTTCTTCCTTTTCTCCGCTCAGGTGATCTCATGAGGCTGGCCTTTATTACCTCTAACCCGGGCAAAGTAAGGGAAGCAAGGAAATACTTAGAACCGCTTGGAATCGAGGTACACCAGGTGAAGATCAGCTATCCCGAAATCCAAGCGGATACACTCGAGGAAGTAGCCGAGTACGGGGCCAAGTGGATTGCAGAGAGATTTAAGGAACCCTTTTTCCTCGACGATTCGGGTCTCTTCATTAAGGCTCTAAAAGGCTTTCCAGGGGTTTATTCAGCCTACGTTTACAAGACCATTGGGTACCAGGGAATATTAAAGCTTATGAGCGGGGTAAAAAACAGAGAAGCACACTTCAAAAGCGTGATAGCCTACTGGGACGGGGAACTGCATCTCTTCACAGGCGTTGTCGAAGGTTTCATAACTGAAGAGGCCCGTGGAAGCAAAGGGTTTGGCTTCGATCCGATTTTCAGGCCGGAGGGCTTTGAAAAGACTTTTGCCGAAATGACAACGGAGGAAAAGAACAGGATATCACACAGGGGGAGAGCCCTTAAGGCCTTTGCCACCTGGCTAAAAGAAAATCTTAAATAAGAAGAAAACCTCAACCTTATGGTCAATGATTTGAACAAATGACAGCAACGGCAGGGGATAGAGATGAGTGGACATATTGATGAAATAGACCTTCAGCTTCTTGAAGAATTAAGGGAAAATGCCAGAGAGAACATAGCTTCCCTCAGCAAGAAGCTGAAAATACCCAGGACAACAGTACATTACAGGATAAAGAAGCTCGTTGAAGAAGGAATCATAGAGAAGTTCACTATAAAGCCAAATTACAAGAAACTCGACTTGGGGACTACCGCATTTATACTCGCTCGCTATGATCCAGAATCGGGCATAAACCAGAGAGAAGTCGCCAAGATGGTCGCGGCCCTTGATGGAGTGTATGAAGTCCATATAATCACCGGAGAATGGGATCTTCTGATAAAGGTAAGGGCCAAGAACTCGGAAGAAATCGGAAAGATAGTTATTGACAGGCTCAGGGAAATAAAGGGCATTGGCCAAACTGTCACCATGGTCTCCTTCGTGTCGGTAAAAGAAGAAATCTAAGGGGGGCGATGATTGGCGTTCTCCTTTCTGATTTTGGTGATGAAGCGAGGAACAATGAGCCCTTCGAAAGATTTATAAGCGAAACCCGGAAACGGTCTCCAGTGGCTAAAAACCACCTTTCTTGGAGGTGTTCGCAGTGGAGATGAAGTTCGAGATACCCGTATGCACCTCATGCGGAAAGGAGATAACCCCAAGGGAGCACGCCACCCACTTCGTCTGCCCGAACTGTGGTGAGGCGATCATCTGGCGCTGTGAATCCTGCAGAGTCTTGAGCGCTCCCTACAAGTGCCCCAACTGCGGCTGGGAGGGGCCGTGAATTAGGAGGTGAAAGAAAATGGCAGACTACAACATGGTTGCCGTCGTTAAGGTCATGCCGACCGACCCGGATGTAAACCTCGACGAGCTCGAGGCTAAGCTCAAGGAGGCACTTCCCGAGAAGTTCGGCCTTGCCAAGGTCGAGCGCGAGCCCATAGCTTTCGGCCTCGTCGCCCTCAAGTTCTACGTCTTAGCTAAGGACGAGGAGGGCTACGACCTCGACCAGATCCTCGAGGCCTTCAGGCAGGTTGAGAACGTCGAGAGCGCAGAAGTTGAAACTGTTTCAAGGATCTGAGGGCCCTCGCCCTCTTTAAATTCCGAAACCTTTTTCTAATCCCCTTCTGATTGTGACGTGATGCCGGCGATTGAAGTCAATGATTTGCGAAAGAGCTACCCAAAGAAGATACCCCTCCCCTTTAGGCGCGTCGAGTGGGTGGAGGCCCTCAAAGGCGTCTCCTTCAAGGTCAAAAAAGGTGAACTATTCGGCCTCCTCGGCCCTAACGGTGCGGGAAAGACCACGACGATAAAAATCCTCACAACCCTTCTGGAACCGAGCGGGGGGAGCGCGAAGGTTCTCAGCTACGACGTCGTCACCCAGGCGAGGGAAGTCAGGAGAAGAATAAACCTCGTTGCCGAAGGCGAGAGGACACTCTACTGGCGGCTGAGCGCCTACGAAAACCTCCGCTACTTTGCCAGCATCTACTACGTCCCAAAAGACGAGGCCGAGAAGAGGATAAGGGAACTTCTCCAGCTCGTCGGCCTCTGGGAGAGGAGGAACGACTTGGTTATGGGCTTCTCACGCGGAATGAAGCAGAGGTTGGCCATAGCCAAGGCCCTGATAAACGACCCAGATGTTCTCTTTCTGGATGAGCCTACCCTCGGCCTCGACGTCCAGAGTGCCGTATTCGTCAGGGAGTTCGTGGAAAGACTCGTGAGGGAGGAGGGCAAGACGGTTCTCCTGACGACCCACTACATGGCCGAGGCAGAAAGACTCTGCGACAGGATTGCCATAATCGACCACGGAAGGATAATAGCCCTCGACACGCCGGAGAACCTCAAGAAGCTCGTCAGTGAGGGTGAAACGGTGGAGATACGGGTTAAAAACCTGAGACCGGAAAAGGTGAAGGCCGTTGATGAGAGGCTGGCAGTTTCCGAAGAAGATCCTACACGCGGAACCCTCATCCTCAGGGGGAACCTCGACGAGGAAGACCTACCAAAGGTTGTTGAGAAGCTCATAAAAGCAGGGGCAAAGGTTCTATCTGTGGAGAGGGTCGAGCCGACGCTGGAGGACGTGTTCATAAAGCTAACAGGAAGGGCGCTGAGGGATTAAGATGGCCTTCCTGGCTGTCATCGAAAAGGAGTTCAGGATGTTCTTCCGCTACCCGCTCAGGGTTCTGAGCTCAATCTTAGTCGGGATAGTGTTCCTCGTGCAGTTCGTCTACTTCGGAGAGGCAATCCTTGGCGGGAGGTATTCGTCCCTCCTCCAGGCCTCCACCGGGGTCGGTGACTACCCCACCTACGCCCTGATAGGCTACGTCCTCTGGTGGGTCTCGTCCTCACCGCTGGAAGCGTCCGTGTGGGGAATCCGGCGGGAGCTCCAGAGGGGAACGCTGGAGAGCAACGTGGCCTCTCCCATGGGCCTCCAGGAGATGGTGGTCAGCTTGGCCGTGAGCTGGATGCTCATGGACTCCGTGGTTATGGCCGTCGTCTTCCTGGCCGGCGTGGTGACTTTTGGAGTGAACCTCTCCTGGACGGCCCTTCTCAAGGCCCTTCCCGTTATAGGGCTGGCCTTCCTGGCTTTCCTCGGTTCGGGCTTAATCTTTGCTGGCCTCGTGATGGTCCTCAAGAACATAGGGCCCTTTGCCCAGATATTCGAGTTCCTGGTTCTCTTTCTCTCGGGCGTCTTCTTCCCCCTTTCAACGCTCCCGGGCTGGGTCGCCTCGGTCTCAAAGCTAATCCCGCTAACGCACGCCGCCAGTGCGGTCAGAAAGCTGCTCGTCGGGATGTCGTATTCAGCCGTAACCGGCGAGGTCCTGTGGCTCGCCGCATTAACGCCCCTCTACTGGCTCGTGAGCTACGCGGTGTTCAGGTGGGCGGAGAAAACCGCCAGGGTGATGGGCTATGGCGGCTACTGAAGAGCTTAGGGCCCTCATGGGGGTGGCAAGAAAAAACTGGAAGGTCTTCCTGAGCTACAAGCTCTGGTTCATCAGCGACATCCTCATGGGCTTTTTCTTCGCCGGCAACGCCCTCCTCATCGGAATAGGGCTGACAGGCAAAAGGTACTCGGAATCCCTCGCCGAGCTCACCGGCTACTCAGACTACCTCCTCTTCGCTGTCCTCGGCTTCATGGTTCTCGGCTTTGGATTAACCTTCCTCAGCGGGTTCGTCTGGAGCGTGGTTGACGAGCTCTACGCCGGGACCCTTGAGTACTCCTTCGCCTCACCGATGAGGAGGATAACCTTCTTCCTCGGCAACGTCCTCGTCAGGCTCGTCCTCAACGGGGTGTTCCTTCTGGTTTACGTTCCGCTCTTCGTCGTGCTCTTCGACCTGAGAATAGACGCTATCCCGTTCCTCAGAGGGTTGGCCGTTCTCCTCCTTGGGACACCCGGGATGATAGGCCTGGGCCTGGCCGCCGCTGGAATCGTCCTCTACCTTCGCGATCCCGGGCCCTTCGTAAGCATCCTCGAGATGCTCGTCTTTGCCCTCAGCGGGGCGATGTATCCAATCTCCATCCTCCCAAGGCCCCTTCAGGTGATGGCAAAGGTTCTCCCCTACGCTCCGACTACTGAAGCCCTCAGAGAAGCCGTTGTTCATGGGATTTCAGGGGCCAGGGAAGAGATAGCCTACCTTCTGCTGGTTTCCACAGCTTACACTATTTTCGGCTACCTGGTGTACAAATGGAGTGAAAAACAGGCGAGAAAAGTGGGGCTGAAGAGCTACTAAAGCCCGAGGCTAAGGCTCAGCTTGGGCCTCTTCCACTCGTCGAGTATGGCCTTCAGCTCCTCGTTCTCAACCTTTGAGTAAAGCTCGTCGAAGCGCTTCTTGGCCTCCTCGTCGCCGGCCTTCCAGCGGGCAAGCTCGCCTATCGCCCTGAAGAAGTAGGCTGTATCATCCTCGAAGAGCTCGGCGAAGGATTCCATGTTCTTGGCAACGACGTCATAGGCACCCTCATTGAAGAGGCCCTCGATGAAGTCAATGAGCGTGTCGAAGACAACTCCAAACACGTCGTCGCTGACGTTTATCGCCTTAAGCAAAGCCTCGCGAAGGGCTTTGAAGGCCCTGTCATAATCCTCCCTGCCGGCCCAGATTTCCGCCTCGACGAGCTTCGCGTTTATCTCTATCTCATCGTCCCTCGGGTTTCTAAGGACTTCCTTTATGAGGGCCTCGGCAGCCTCGTAGTTACCGAGCTCGTAGTGGAAGTGAGCCAAATCGAGGAGGCTTATCATATGGTTCTTCTCGTCGTTGAGCTTCTCAAATATCTCCCTCGCGCGCTCCATCAGCTCTATTGCCTTCTCGGTTTCCCCAAGCTCGTCGTAGTTCACAGCAAGGTTCGCTAAGGTCAGGGCAATCTCCTTCTCGTTCTTCAGAACCTCTTCCTCGTGTTTCAAAAGCTTTGCATAGACCTCGATTGCCTTGTCTGGCTTTCCAAAGTGCTCGTATGCATCCGCCAGGTAGTAGAGGGCCGTCGCGTACTCCTCGGGGTCGTCTTTCTTAAGCTCAACGAGTCTTTTATAGAGGTCTATTCCACCCTCAACGTCGTCGAGGTGCGCGTAGACGTGGCCAATCTCATGGGCGAGGCCGTAGGGGTCTTCACACTCCAAGACAACCTCTTTGAGCCTCTCGAGTTCCTTCTTAAGCTCCTCCTCGTCCTCAATCGTGTCAATGTAATCGTCAAAGAGTTCGAGCAACTTCTCACAGTCCTTCTTCGCTAAGGCCTTTTCCCACTCGGCTTTTACACCGGTCATCTTCAACCACCGGCCTTCGGTCGAAGGGATGAGTTAAAAATGTATCCTTCTTCATCCTTGAGTCTACCGAAAAATTTATAAATAGTCCAAAAGAATGATAACGCGGAAACACAAATTGTAACTAAAACTCATCCTCCCATAAAAGAAGAAAAGAAAGGAGGTGGGAGGATATGGCCCAGCTCGCAGGCCAGCCAGTTGTTATTCTGCCTGAGGGAACCCAGAGGTACGTCGGAAGGGACGCCCAGAGGCTGAACATTCTGGCCGCAAGGATAATAGCCGAGACAGTGAGAACCACCCTCGGTCCGAAGGGAATGGACAAGATGCTCGTCGACAGCCTTGGTGACATCGTTATCACCAACGACGGTGCAACTATTCTCGACGAGATGGACATCCAGCACCCGGCCGCTAAAATGATGGTTGAGGTTGCCAAGACTCAGGACAAGGAGGCCGGTGACGGTACCACCACCGCCGTCGTCATCGCCGGTGAGCTTCTCAGGAAGGCTGAAGAGTTACTCGACCAGAACATTCACCCGAGCATAATCATCAAGGGTTACGCCCTCGCTGCCGAGAAAGCCCAGGAGATACTTGACAGCATTGCCAAGGACGTTGACGTCGAGGACGTTGAGACCCTCAAGAAGGCCGCCATGACCGCCATCACCGGTAAGGCCGCCGAGGAAGAGAGGGAGTACCTGGCTGAGATTGCCGTTGAGGCCGTCAGGCAGGTCGCCGAGAAGGTCGATGGCAAGTACAAGGTCGACCTCGACAACATCAAGTTTGAGAAGAAGGAGGGCGGTGCCGTCAGCGACACCCAGCTCATCAAGGGTGTTGTCATCGACAAGGAGGTCGTCCACCCAGGCATGCCAAAGAGGGTTGAGAACGCCAAGATAGCCCTCATCAACGAGGCCCTTGAGGTCAAGGAGACTGAAACAGATGCCGAGATCAGGATTACCAGCCCAGAGCAGCTTCAGGCCTTCCTCGAGCAGGAGGAGAGGATGCTCAAGGAGATGGTCGACAAGATCAAGGAGGTCGGTGCCAACGTTGTCTTCGTCCAGAAGGGTATTGACGACCTCGCCCAGCACTACCTGGCTAAGTACGGCATAATGGCAGTCAGGAGAGTCAAGAAGAGCGACATGGAGAAGCTCGCCAAGGCCACCGGAGCAAAGATTGTCACCAACATCCGCGACCTCACTCCAGAGGACCTCGGTGAGGCCGAGCTCGTCGAGCAGAGGAAAGTGGCTGGAGAGAACATGATCTTCGTCGAGGGCTGCAAGAACCCGAAGGCCGTAACCATACTCATCCGCGGCGGCACCGAGCACGTCGTTGACGAGGTCGAGAGGGCCCTTGAGGACGCCGTCAAGGTCGTCAAGGACATCATCGAGGACGGCAAGATCGTTGCAGCAGGTGGTGCTCCGGAGATCGAGCTCGCCATCAGGCTCGACGAGTACGCCAAGGAGGTCGGTGGAAAGGAGCAGCTCGCCATCGAGGCCTTCGCCGAGGCCCTGAAGGTAATCCCGAGGACCCTCGCCGAGAACGCCGGTCTCGACCCGATCGAGACCCTCGTTAAGGTCATCGCCGCCCACAAGGAGAAGGGACCGACCATCGGTGTCGACGTCTTCGAGGGCGAGCCGGCAGACATGATGGAGCGCGGCGTCATCGCGCCGGTCAGGGTTCCGAAGCAGGCCATCAAGAGCGCCAGCGAGGCAGCCATAATGATCCTCAGAATCGACGACGTCATCGCCGCCAGCAAGCTCGAGAAGGACAAGGAGGGCGGCAAGGGTGGAAGTGAGGACTTCAGCAGCGACCTCGACTGAAGGCTTTAGCCTCTGATTCTTTCTCCTTTAGCTCATTCTCTTCTCGCAGTATTGTATCTCGACCTAATTCTTCGCCTGCGGCAAATTTTATATCCCACCTTCCTCACTTCTCCCGGTGAGCAAAATGAGGGTTATAGGCGTTGATCCGGGCACGAAGAGCTTCGACGTCATAGGGCTTGAAGACGGGAAGATAAAGCTCGACCTGACTTTTCCGAGTGAAGTGGTGGCCCAGGAGCCAGGGAAAATCGTGAAGGCGATAGAAGAGTTCAACGCGGACCTCATAATCGGCCCCTCGGGCTATGGAGTTCCCTTAAAGCACATAAGCGAGCTGACTGAAAGAGACCGCTTCGAGATGACCTTAGTGAGAGAGGACGAGCTGAAGGAGATACCCGTCCTCATAGGCCTCCAGAAGATGGTATCGGAGATGGCTGAAAAGGGAATGAACGTCTGGTTCATACCGGGCGTCATCCACCTCCCAACCGTCCCCGAGTGGAGGAAGTACAACAAGATCGACATGGGAACCGCTGACAAGATGGCCATAACCGTCCTCGGGATCTACGACCAGGCAGAGAGGCTCGGAATCGAGTATAAAGACGTCTCCTTTGTCCTCCTGGAGGTCGGCTTCGGATACAACTACGCCGGAGCGGTTAAGGGCGGGAAGATAGTGGATGGAATAGGCGGCACTGTTTTCCCTGGCCCGGCATATGTGAACAGCGGCGCCCTCGATGGCGAGGTCGCTTACCTTCTAAGGGAGATCAAGAAGTGGCACCTGTTCTGGGGCGGTGCAACTGTTATAGCGGCCAACGAAATCCTCCCGCCCGAGGAATTTGCCAAGAGACTTGACGAAGAACCCTTCGCCAAGGCCTGGGAGGCCATGAAGAACGGCTTCCTAAAGGCTGTCGCGAGTGAACTGGCCGTTGTGAAGGAAGCGAAGGAGATAATCCTATCCGGAAGGCTAATGCGCATAGACGAGCTCAGAAAGGACGTTGAGAACCTCTTTGAGGAGCACTTCGGCCTTCCGGTGGTGAGGCAGAGGGGCCTCGAGGGCATGGCAAAGGAGGCCGCCCAGGGGAGCGCTATAATAGCGGACGGCCTTGCCGGCGGGCAGTTTAAGGAACTCGTCGAGCACGTCGAGATAAAGAAGAGCCGCGGTAGCGTTCTCGACTACGTTAAGTTACCGCTGGAGGTTTAAGCCCTCAGAGCTTTTCTATTTCCTCCTCCAGCCTCTTCAGCTTTCCCTTGAAGCGCCTCACCTGTGCGTTGGCGAGGTTCACGATCTTTCCGATGTACTCCTCGCTCACCCACAGTTCCTCGTTCTCTCCCAAAGGGACGTCCATCCTCTCGGTAGAGCGTATCTCGACGAGGAGCTTCTTGTGGCTGACGCTCTTGATGTTGCTGTACTTGAAGCCGAGGCCTACCGCGAGGTTGAGCAGCTTCACGGCGTCTTCCAGGGTTTTAGCCGCGACGTGGATGATCGGACTCCTCACTAGAAACCACAGCTGGCCGGAGCGGTGCTTTCCGATGGCTTCAAGAACTTCCTCAACCGTTACTTCCCTGTGCCACTTGCCGAGCCAGACCGAGTTCACCTTGTCGCCGAAGTGGGGCATCTCCATGACCGAAATCCTACCGGAGCATGAGCTTGTAGTGAAGTAGTTATCGAGGGCGTTGATCTTCTCAAGGAGGGGGATTATATCGTAATCTACCTTGTCCTCGGCCAGAGCTTTCCTGAGGCCTTCCATAGCCCTTTCTTTCTGCTCCTCGAAGTTCTTGGTGTAGAGGAACATGGTGGTGGGTTTGTGTGAGGTATTTAAACTTTAACGCTCAAGAAGAATCAACTTGTGAGTTCTGAGACCTCTGCGATGGCCAGGAAGTCTGAATCGTACGTTATCAGTTCCTCATCCCGGTTGACACAAATAGCCGCGATGAGAAGATCAGCAAAAACCCTGAGGTTTGCCTCGCTTTAGGAGTTTCTCCTGCAACTGACGGGCAAGTATGTAGTCATCAAGGGTAGGAAACAAAACCCTCCCCCCCTAAAAAGGGAATAATTGATCACCTTGGGAAACTCAACAAAGGTGACCCCGGTTATGTTTTCGGTTATTTCCTCACGCCTGCGAACCCGCTCTATGGCAACGTTGGTGTCTATGACAGCCATTTTAACCTCTCCCTGTCCTTCTCCCTAATCCACTCGAGCTCCTTGGGAACGTCTATTTCCTCCTCCACTTCTTTTATCCCAAGGAGTCTCCTAACCTCATCGGCACTCATGCTCTCGGGAGTGCTCTCCAGCAGGGCTCTCATAAAGGCCTCCTTGAACTTCTTCTCGTTCACCCAGTCAGGAACCGAGATCGTCACAATTTTGCTCATATTAGCACCCACTATGAATTTTTGATGTCGGTTGGTTTTAACTCTTTCTTATCCCACAGAAAGATCCAAAACCACCACTTCCCACAACAGTCCAGCCAACCTTTTAAAGAGCTTTTCGATTGATGAGCAGGTGGTGACATGAGCATTAAAATGAGCTGGGAAGAGTTTGCGAGAAGCATGGGCGTTGAGCCTCAAATCTTGGAAAACAAAGAAGCGAGACTGCTGAAGCAGTTTGTGATGGATCTGAAGTTCCCGACCCATTGCCAGGGCTGTCAGGGACTTGACCTGAACAATCCCAATCCCGTCCACCATCCGAGCTACGAGCTCACCCCGGCGTGCAACCACGACTGCATATTCTGCTATTCAAACGTTGCCGTGAAGCTCGGAAAGGCACCGAAGCCGGGCTACTACGGCTGGGACAACCCGTACGCGATAACCGTCTCCCAGTACGGCGAGCCCTTACTGAGCCCCCGCATCGTCGAGGTAAACAAGATGCTCCGCGAGCGCTTTCCGAACGCGAGGCTCGACCTCCAGACCAACGGCTCGCTCTTAACGGAAGAGCTTTGGGAGAAGCTCGACTTCGACCTCGTGATGATAAGCCTCGACGCGGCAAGCAGGGAGAAGCATCTAAGGATTACGAACGCCGACACCTTTGATGCTGTCGTAAACGCCCTGAAAATAGTCGGAAGCGACAAAAGCGTCCGCTCTGTGGTTAGAACCATCTTCATGCCCGGCATAAACGACGAGGACATACCGAAGATAGCCGAGCTTGCCGCTTCCCTCGGAATAGACGAGATGATGCTCCAGCCCTTAACAATTCACGAGCTCAACGTTGAGAGGCTCAAGAAAGCCGGCCTCGACTTCGATAGTGCCGAGAGCGTGAGAGAGTTCCTGAAAGCGGCTATGGAGGCCAAAAAGCACATAGACGTCCGCATAAGCGGCTGTCAGCTGGCAATCTACAGAACCATGGATCCGCTGGCGCTCTTCAGTGCCAGAAGGGTGGCCAGAGACGTCGTCCCCATCGTGAAGAGGGAGAGAAACGTTCCCTGATGCTACAGACTTTTTATTTTTCAGCTTTACTTTTGTTCCCACAAAAGCTTATAAGTTCAACTATCAACCAGAGATGGGATTAATTATGAGGATCGTTAGGGACGTTCTGTTAAACCTGATCCTCATAACCCTCGCCCTCATTCTCACAGCCTCAATAATAGCCCTGGTCGAGGAGAACGTAAACAGGGCGACCACGGAGGGTGAGGGGCTCAACCTGGGAAAAATGACCGGTGAGAGCAGGGCTGAGATGATAAAACAAAGCGTCAAATCCTACTTCAGAAAAACGTGGGATGACTTCACGGGCAGTGAGAGGGGGAAGACACTGAGGGCCATAGGGCTTACCTTCGCGGTGCTCACGATGACCATGGCCCTAATATTCCTTCTGGGCCTCTACTGGGGCCTGAGGGCAGGATACAGGGGTGGATGGTCCAACAGGGTTCTCTCAGCCCTGGCACCGGTATTCTCTGGCATACCAGCATGGTTCTGGGCGCTTCTGTTCCTCTGGACCCTCTGGTGGAAGTGGGATATAGGGGCCGTGAGCTACGCAAACAGGCTCCTCGAAGCAAAGAGGGGCGGCGAACCCGAGATACTAGCCCAACTGAGCGCCCTCCTCATCCCAGTTCTGGCCCTGACCCTCTCCAACATCGTGGTATACGCCTTCAGCGTCAGGAACCTCGTCAAGAGGGAAGCCAGCCAGGAGTACTTTTTCATCGATGTCCTGAAGGGCCTTCCCGATAGGAGGGTAATGAGAAAGCTCCTCAGGACAGTCCTGCCCTCGTTCCTCACCTTCACGAGCTACAACTTCCTCAACCTCATGATCAACGGCATGGCCGTCGAGAAGCTCTTCGAGGTTCCTGGGATCGGGAAGATGCTGGCGGACTCGGCAACTGTCATATACGTGCCCAACGAGTTCGGCGAACTGAAGATACCGGAGTTCATCTTCGACGGGGCGAGCGTGTTCTTCGTGACGTTCGTCATGGCAGTCTTCTACTTCCTCAACTCAACGATACTCGAGGCGCTCTACCTCCATCTGGACCCGAGGAGGGAAATCAATGAGTAGGGGCAAAAAGATCCCGAGAAAGGTTTCGATCGCCCTCACGATCATATCGATCTACGTCGCAACCTCGATCCTCGGTCCCATGCTCCTCAACGGGGATGACCTCAGGAACTGGAACAACCCGGGCTACTGGGACAAGAACCCCAAGGCAAAGCCGCCGGAGTGGTACGGAAGGTTCAAAGACCTCCCTCCATCGGAGTGGCTGAGGGGCACCTACAAAGAGGGGGAATATGTCTTCGTCTACGACTTCCACTACCGAACGGCACCGGATGACGTGGTTCTCTTCCTGAAGACTGAGAAGTCCATCGAGGTCACCCTGACAACTCCCGACAACGAGACCATCCGGCTCTTCAGGGGCTCACCCAGTCTGATGAACTACACCCTCCATCTGAAGCTGAACTACCCCCTCTTCGAAAAGCTCGCCGAGAAAAGGTGCGGTATGAATCCAATCGGCCAATCCTTCATCGGCAAGAACGTCTTCAACATTATATTTTCAAGGCCCAAGGAAGACTGCCTCACCAATCCCGATCCCCTTCAGGGAAAGTACCGGATTGTCGTAAAGGCACAGGATTCGCCGATAATCCGCGCCATTCACGGCGGAAAAGTCCCGAAGCTGGAACCCAACGAGAGCATCAAGGTTTTCGTCGCCGGGCAGAGTCATGGCCTCCTCGGGACCGACACGTTTGGGCGTGACGTCTGGGTGGGGTTCATAGCCGGAATGAGGGAAACCCTGCTCATAGCGTTCATTGGGGCCTTAATATCGGTTGGGCTGGGCCTCTTCCTCGGAACCCTCGGGGCCATAAACGGAAAAGCCGGAACCGCCTCTAACCTCGCCTCCCGCTTTCTGACGGTGCTCCCGACCCTCCCCCTGGCAATGGTCACTATAATAGCGCTTGGCAGCATCAGACTCGAGAACGCGACCTACGTCATAAGGGTTCACCCGCTGGTTGTTTCACTCGTTCTGGGTGTCCTGCTGACGGGCAACGTCTCAAGGAACGTTCGGGCCATAGTCAAGGGGGAGCTGAGGAAGGAGTACGCCGAGTCCTCGAAGGCACTTGGTGGAAGTCTAAAGTGGGTGCTCAAAAAGCACGTTTCAAAGATCCTGGTACCCTACACTCTGGAGCAGCTGGCCCTGGCGGTTCCAGGCGTCATCGCGTTTTTAACGTTGCTCGGCTTCTTCAGCATCTCGCCAGGATTCAACTGGAGCACTCTTATGAGCCAGACCATAGTGTACAACGCGAAGTATCAGTTCCTCTGGTGGCAGGTTCTTCCGATAGGAGTCTCCATGGGGCTCCTGGCGCTCTCCTTCGTTGCAGTGGCCAACTGGATCGAGGATGAGTTTATTAAGATCTAAGCGCAAGGAAAAATCATGATCGGCACCACCATCGCAGCGGGCTTCCTCCTCTTGATATTCATAGGCCTCAACCTCATGCTCCTCATGGCCAGGACTATGGCCGGGCTCGGGAGCGCGGCCTGGAAAAAGCTCTTCAGGGTAGAGGTGCCCGAGAACGAGAAGAAATCCTACGAGCTCCTCCAGACGGCTGCTTGGATCGTAGCGGGGGTGTGGGGCTTCTGGAAACTCAGGAGCGCAAGCCTATTGGCGGCGTTCCTCGCGTTCTTCGCCTTCAGGAGCGGTTTAAACGTCTCGAAAACCCTGATCTATACGCTCCACGACCAGAAGGTGGTGAGGGAGCACTACATCGAGGGGAGGCTGCTCTCAGTGATAGGGACAGCCTCCGCGGTATCGCTCCTGCTGGAAGGCCTGTTCGTGGTGACCATGGCGGTGGCCTACAAGGCACTATCCGCGGTAACGCAATCGGGCATTGGGGCCGGAAACCTCGTCCTGTACCTCTGGCTCTCAGGCCTCGCTTTCGGCGCGGCTTCGGCGTTACTGGTGGCCAGAAACAACCGGGGGATCCTCATGAAGAACGCACTCCCGATCGTGGTTTTCTTCTCGGCCAGAACCGGAAAGAAGAAGGTGAAGAAGGGCGTTGAAAAGTCCAAGGAGATCACGAGAAAACCCCTCAAAAAGCTGAAAGGCTAAACCGTTTGATTTTTTAAGGCCCTCTCCTATCATCCCCCATGCTCAAGTGCTCACTCTGCGTTAACGATGAGAGGACGGCGAAGATAGATATAATCGACGGAAAGCTAATATGCAGGGAGTGCCAGGTCTACCTAAAACACCCCATAGACAGGGAAGCCGTTAGGCAGGGACTCGATGAGCTTATGGAGAATGTTGAGAGGGCCATCGTTGCCTACTCCGGAGGAAAGGACAGCACCGTGGCACTCTACCTGGCCAAGGAAGTTTACAAGGTTCCAGAGCTTGAGGCTGTTATGGTAGACCATGGTCTCATGGCCAGGGAAGCAATAGAGAACGCTCGCAGGGTTGCTGGAGCCCTTGAAGTTCCATTTACGCTCCTCCGCTACGACTACTCGGACATCTTTCGGGAGGCACTCCTCAAGGGTCAGAGCCCCTGCAGAGCCTGCTCCAAAAGGACAATGGAAAAGCTGAGGAAGTACGCCCTCAAAAACGGCTACCGATACATAATCACCGGCCATGAGCTTCCCTTCGGCCACCACCCTTACAGGCTAATGAGCGGTGGAGTCGTTCAGATAAGGCTCCTCTCAATGATGACTGAGGAGGAGCGCCTTGAGATACTCAAAAAGCTCCCCTTCGAGCTTCCAGAGCTACCAGGTTACACGACCAACTGTCTCGTCCTTGGCCCGGCCTTGGAGCGCTACTGGGAGGTTCACGGACACAGCTTCGAGCATAGAAGAATAGCGGCACTCGTGAGATACGGGCTTATGAGCAGGGAGAGGGCCGAAAAGGAGCTTGAGAAGCCAGAAGTGCCGGAGTGGCAGAGAAAACTCGTCTTCGAGAGACTGGGGCTGAACCGCGGGAGTTGACCGAATACCATTTGGGGGTTTTCCATGATTGATTTTTATCCTTATCTCCATCATCCAAAATAGCCGAACTTTCAGGTTTTAAATTAAGTGTGTAACTCTTATAAAGATTAACATCAGAGTAAAACCGGGATGCCAGATGTCCAAAAAAGGGCATGTATACATAGGAATATTCATCAAAAACTTTCTGATTCTGGTTTTGATCCTTATCGTGTTTGGATACATCGTGGCCATTGGTGAGGCAAAAGCCAAGGTATACAACAACGACAAACTCTACAGGCAGAACCTCATGAGGCTCAAATACGAAAACGTCACCGGAAACATCGAGGAAAAGGCTGAAAAGCTGATGGAGAAACAGCTAGGTGTCGACGACAAATGGAAGCTCGTGAAGGGATACTTCAACCTGACCTACTGGTTCTTCACCCATCTAAACGAGAGGGACAAATACGGAAACCCCCTCTACTCATATCTCGTTAAGAGTCTGGTTCTCCTGCTTCTGACGGAGGCAATTATAGTGCCCCTCGGGCTCTACCTTGGGCTAAGGGCAGGTTACAAGGGTGGCAAAAATCGACAAGGTCATAACAGCACTCGCCCCGCTTTTCTCAGGCATTCCCTCGTGGTTCCTGGCAATACTCTTCCTGTACCTGTTCTACTGGAAGCTGTCGGTGTTCCCAGTGGACTTCGAGAGAAACCTGAGGGATGCGCTTATAAACGGCGATCCAACCGCGCTGGCCCACCTGGCCGGAATGTGCCTCCCAGTGATAACACTCGTAACCTCCCTCGTCTGGGACTACGCCTTCAACGTACGCAACTTCATAAAGTTCGAAAGTGAGAGCCCCCACATCCTGTACGATAAGGCCAGGGGTCTCCCAGACAGAAAGATAATGAGAAAACTCCTCAGAACCAGCTTTCCCTCGTTCCTCACCTTCACAACCTACAACTTCCTCGATATACTGGCTAGTGTTTTGGCCGTTGAGCTTATCTTCGACATCCACGGCGTTGGATGGCTGATGGGAATGTCTTTGAGGGTCGTGAAGGAGGAAGTGGAGGGCGTGAAGATATTCTACTGGCCCTGGGGGCTGTTTTTTGCGACCTTCGTGATGATGCTCCTGTACTTCATAACAACCGTTGTCCTGGAGAGCCTCTACGTTAAGCTTGACCCAAGGAGCAGGAGGGAGATGAAGCTATGAAGCGAAAGCCCTCCCCCAAGCTCACGATCTCCCTAGCCATCATAGGGCTCTACCTCCTAGGTGCCCTGCTGGCCCCCCACTTCGTGGACAAAGAGGGCATCGACAACTGGTACAACGGAAACTACTGGATCAGGAACCCCAGACTCGCACCACCGGAATGGGTCAACCTCTTCGGATCCAAAAAGCCCCCCAGCAGAATTCTCAAGCCCACGAAGGAGGAGGGAAGACTGCACGTCTTTGAGTACGACTTCCACTACTCTCGGACCCCGCAGGACATAAAGATCATCTTCAACAAAACGAAGTTCGAGAGGATAAGTATAACCCTGACGACACCGGGAGGCGAGAGCTATGTTCTCTACAACTCCCCCATAATTGAAGAGCTTTCCTTCAGGGCAAGCGTTAAGAAGCTCATCGAGATCGGAAGGGATAAGGGAATGGACGTCACCGAAACCGATGTTCTCTTCGGGGACGCCCTGAAGCCCCTGTTCTTTAAAAACGAGAGCGGGAGAATAGTTCCGGATGAGGGGAAGTACCGGATCACGATCGTATCATCGGCCAAACCCCAGGTCTTCGTGGTGGGGAAAGTCTACGGACTGATGGGGACGGACGTCAAAAGGCGGGATCTGTGGGTCGGGTTCCTCTGGGGACTTCGGGAAACCATGATCCTCGTCATCCTCACGAGCCTGCTGGCAACTTTTCTCGGAACCCTGCTTGGGGTAAGCGGTGGTCTTAGCGGAGCGGCAGGGGTCTTTTCCGACGCAGTTTCGAAGATCTCGGCCATAACCCCTCTGCTTCCGGTGATGATTGCCCTTGTCCCAGTGGAGGGAAAAGTAGGGCCCAACGGGATACTTCAGATGCCGATGGGTTTATTCATCCTGATATTAGGCTTCCTGCTCTCCGGCAAGATATCGAGGAACGTAAAGGTGATGGTCGAGACGGAGATCAAGAAGGAGTACATAGAGTCCTCCGTGAGCCTTGGCGGGGACAGATTGTGGATACTGAGGAACCATATACTTAAAGTCGTCATACCGTACGGCATATACCAGCTGACGCTTTTAGTGCCGCGAGTGGTGGCCCTGATCTCACTGCTGGGCTTCTTTAGAGCCACACCTGGGTTCAACTGGGGAACGCTGATGGCGTCGGTGGTGATAGAGAACCCCCGCGTGACCATCTACTGGTGGGAGGTGTTGCCCATAACCCTCGCCCTTGGAATATTCGCTCTTGCCTTCGTGCTGATCAACAGGGATATGGAAGACAGGATGTCCTCGAAAAATATCTAAGCGATTTTCAAGGGGCACCCCTCTGGAGGGCACCCTTTAGCTTTTTCAGGGCCACACTAATGACCTCCTCCGGTTTCACATTAAAGCCCCCGCCCCTGGCCAGTACCTCGCTACCGCCCCCACCGCCACCAGTTTCTTTCAGAACCTCCCGGAGGAGCTCGTTCATGGCTATTCCCGTGACTTCCCTGTTCTTTGCGAAGATGACGTAGTTATCGCCACCGATTAGAGCTACCGTGTTCGGGTTCTTATCCACAAGGTACACCACGAAGGCCTGGGTGTCCTTCAGAGGACCACCTTCCAAGTGCGCAACAACCTTAACACCGCCAATATCTTCTGCATCCTTGAGAAGCGCTCTGGATTTCCATTCCCAAAGCTCCCTCCTGAGGGCGTCCTTCTCAGCTTCAAGTCCATTAAGTTCTTCCTTCAGCTCCCTGACTCTCTCAACCAGCGGACGGTTCTTGTTGGGCATCTCATTTAGGGCGTCCCAGTAGTCCTCAAGAAGTTCGCCAAGGTACTTCAGGGCCCTCACTCCGGTGGCAAATTCCACACGCAGGAGCTTTTTGCTCTTCCTGTAAACGCGGAGGATTTTTAAGAATCCGATTTCCCTCGTGCTCTTCACGTGGGTTCCACCACAGGGAGTGACATCAACAGTCCCGATGCGGACGACCCGTATCGGAGGTTTGACCTTCGATGAGACTTCTTTCCTGAGGACTGTCCCCAGCTCATCTGGAAGATCATCGTAAACCTCGACCTCAACGGGTACGTCTCCCCATATAATCTCGTTCGTTTTCCTCTCGATCTCAAGGATGTCCTCCCAATTGAGCTCGCCCGGGTAGTCTATCTCTATCTTATTGTATTCCGGGAATATCTGGAAGCCAGTGGTCTCGGCACCGTAAAGGCCTTTGATGACCGCAGAGAGAATGTGCTGTCCAGTGTGGGCGCGCATGTTCTCGTATCTCCACTCCCAGTCAAGTGTCAGCCTTACTTCCTCGCCGACCTTGGGAGTTCTCCCCTCAATAACGCCCTCGTGGACGATTTCTTCCTTTCCTGCGACCCTATCAACCCGCACTGCAAAGCCGTTCCCTTCAATCAGCCCTCTGTCAGATGGCTGACCACCGCCTTCGGGATAGAATATCGTTCTGTCAAGGGTCAGCTTTACCCTCTTTCCCTCAACTTCGATACTGGTAATCCTTGCTTTCGCTTCCCTCAGGTAGGGATCTCTATAGAAAAGCTTCTCAGTCATACCATCACCGCTGAAAATTAAGGGGGAAGGATAAAAAGGTTAAGCCCCACCTTGAGAGCGAGCCTCGATTAACGCCTTGACCCTCTTCAGCCTGAAGAAGTTCTCGCGCTCCATCTCATCCAAGCGCTGCTTGATGAACTTGACCGTTGCCTCCATCCTCGGTATGATAATGTACTCAAGCGCGTTAACGCGCCTCTTGGTGGTTTCAATTTCCTTCGCTAGCCTCTTGAGGGTCTCCTCAACTTCAGCCAGGCGAACCACGAGATCAAGAACTTCCTCAAACTTTTCAGCAACCAAATCAACCGAGGGGTCAGTTGAAACAAAGGAGTAGCCCCTCTCCTGAACATTCCTCCTGAAGGACTCAGCCTCGATTAATGGAACAGAGACGCCCATAACGTTCCTCTGCTTTATCTCTATTTCATGGTTCGGCTTAACTGAGAGCGCCGCCTCTTTTAGTCTAAGAGTTCCAGTCTCCAGCTGAGCATTTAGGAGGGCATCAAAGGCACTCTCCATTTTCTTGTTGAGCTCTTCACGAAGGCTCAGTGCTTCGTCGTAGATCGTGAAGAACTCCATTATCAAAGCGTCCTGCTTGTCCTTGAGGAGCTTGTGGCCTTTCTTCGCTAACGTAATGCGCCTCTTGAGGTTGAGGAGCTCCATCCTCGTTGGTTTCACGTTGAGCAGTTCTGCCATTTTGACCACCTAAAAATTTTGAAGGGCCTTTAGGCCCTCTTCCTGTACTTCGGGTGGTACTTGAGGATGTACTCCTTCCTGACACGCTTGAGCTCGCTCTCCGGGAGCTCGGCAAGAAGCTCCCATCCAAGGTCGAGGGTCTCGAAGATGCTCCTGTCCTCATCGTAGCGCTGGGCGACGAATTCACGCTCAAACCTGTCGGCGAACTTGAGGTACTTCCTGTCGGTCTCGCTCAAAGCCTCCTCACCGACGACTGCCACGAGATCCCTAAGCGACCTTCCTTCTGCATAGGCCGCGTAGAGCTGCTGGCTGAGCTGTGGGTGGTCTTCCCTGGTTCTTCCCTTACCGATACCGTCCTTCATCAGACGGCTCAGGGAGGGCAGGACGTCTATCGGCGGGTAGATTCCCTTCCTGTGGAGTTCCCTGCTGAGGACTATCTGGCCCTCGGTGATGTAACCGGTAAGGTCCGGAATCGGGTGGGTGATGTCATCGTCCGGCATCGTCAGGATGGGCATCTGGGTTATACTTCCCTTCTTGCCCCTGACACGGCCAGCCCTTTCGTAGATGGTAGCTAAGTCGGTGTACATGTAACCCGGATAACCGCGCCTTCCGGGGACCTCTTCCCTTGCCGCGGAGATCTCACGCAAAGCCTCGGCGTAGTTGGTCATGTCAGTGAGGATAACCAGAACCTGCATATCGTAGTCGAAAGCCAGGTATTCCGCAACGGTCAGGGCCATACGGGGTGTAATGATTCTCTCAATGGCCGGGTCGTCCGCTAAGTTAAGGAACAGGACGGCCCTCTCTATTGCACCAGTTTCTTCGAAGCTCTTCTTGAAGAAGTTGGCCTCTTCGTAGGTGATACCCATCGCCGCGAAAACCACGGCGAACTGCTCCTCCTCACCGAGGACCTTAGCCTGCCTCGCTATCTGGGCCGCGAGCATGTTGTGCGGCAGACCGGAACCGCTGAAGATTGGAAGCTTCTGACCCCTAACGAGGGTGTTCATACCGTCTATGGCAGAGATACCGGTCTGGATGAAGTCCCTCGGGTAAGCACGGGCAACGGGGTTGAGCGGTGCACCGTGGACGTCGCGCCTGTCCTCGGGGATGATCTCAGGCCCGCCGTCGATGGGCTTACCGATACCGTTGAATATCCTGCCCAGCATGTCCATTGAAACGGGAACCTTCAAGGTCTCGCCGGTGAAGCGGACGCGCGTGCTCTTGACGTCCAGATCACGGGTTCCCTCGAAGACCTGGACAATGGCCAGGTTTTCCCTCGCCTCAAGAACCTGTCCCTTCCTCTTCTCCCCGCTCTCGGTCTCTATCTCGACGACCTCACCGTAAGCTACGCCTTTGACACCCTCGACGATCATGAGCGGTCCGTAAATCTTGCTAACGGTTGAGTACTCCATTCCCGGCATAAGCATCACGCCCCGTACTTCTTGAAGAGCTCTTCAAACTGGGAGTTAGTTTCGTCTATGAGCGCCCTAATCTTCTCGATGTCCGGCTCGAACTTCATACGCCCTATCTTCTCCCTGACCGGGAGCTTGGCTATCTCGTCAACCGGAACACCTCTATCGACTGCTTCCATGGTCTTTTCGTAGAAGTTGAGAATGACGCGCATCATGGTGACCTGCTTCTTCGGCGGACAGTAGGTGTCAACCTCATCGAAAGCATCCTGCTGGAGGTAGTCCTCACGGAGCATCCTGGTGACGATGAGTATTGCCTTCTCCCTGTCCGGCAGGGCATCTGGACCGACGATTCTAACGATTTCCTGCAGTTCAGCCTCCTTCTGGAGGAGGGCCATAGCGGTGTCGCGCATCTTCCTCCACTCTGGGTCAACGTTCTTGTGCCACCAGTCCTGGATGGCGTCGACGTAGAGCGAGTAGCTCCTCAGCCAGTTGATTGCCGGGAAGTGCCTCCTACGAGCGAGGTCAGCATCCAAAGCCCAGAATACCTTGACGACACGCAGGGTGTTCTGAACGACGGGCTCGCTGAAGTCACCACCGGGCGGTGAGACCGCTCCAATGACGGAAACACTGCCTATTCTCTCGTCGCTTCCGAGGGTGATAACCCTACCGGCCCTCTCGTAGAACTCCGCTATCTTGCTCGCGAGGTATGCAGGGTAACCCTCCTCACCGGGCATCTCCTCGAGACGGCCCGAAATTTCACGGAGAGCCTCAGCCCACCTGCTCGTCGAGTCTGCCATCAGAGCGACGTCGTAGCCCTGGTCGCGGAAGTACTCTGCTATGGTGATTCCGGTGTAGATCGAAGCCTCACGCGCAGCGACCGGCATGTTCGAGGTGTTGGCTATCAAAACGGTTCTCTCCATGAGCGGCTTTCCGGTCTTCGGGTCCTTTAGTTTGGGAAACTCCTCAAGAACGTCAGTCATCTCGTTTCCGCGCTCACCACAGCCGATGTAGACGACGACCTGAGCGTCACTCCACTTGGCGAGCTGGTGCTGGGTGACGGTTTTTCCTGAACCAAAGGGGCCGGGAATTGCCGCGGTTCCACCCTTGGCCTGACTGAAGAATGTATCGATGGTTCTCTGTCCGGTGATGAGCGGAACCTCCGGAGGAAGTTTGCTCTTGTAGGGCCTCTTCACACGGACGGGCCAGCGGTGGTACATCTTGAGCTCCTCTATGCTCCCGTCCGGCTTCTTGACCTTGGCTATAACTTCCTCGACGGTGTAATCGCCCTCTTCTGCTATTTCAACAATCTCCCCCTCGACCCAAGGGGGAACGAGGATTCTGTGCTCGATGATGCTGGTCTCGGGGACGACACCTAGGATGTCTCCACCAACGACCTTGTCGCCGACCTTGACCTTAGGAGTGAAGTGCCACTTCTTGTCCCTCGGCAGAGCTGGGGCGGTTAGACCCCTCGCTATGAAGTCACCGCTGAGCTCGCGGAGCTTTTCAAGCGGCCTCTGAATTCCGTCGTACATCGAGGTGAGCAGTCCAGGACCGAGCTCGACGCTGAGCGAGGAACCTGTTCCCTCGACGGGTTCGCCAGGCTTTATACCTGCAGTCTCCTCGTAGACCTGAATTACCGCCTTGTCTCCTTCAAGGCGAATGATTTCTCCGATGAGACCCATCTCACCGACGCGAACGACCTCGTACATCTTGGCCCCTTTCATGCCGTCCGCAACGACGAGTGGTCCGGTTACACGAATTATCCTTCCCATTTCCCTTCACCTCTTTAACTCAACACCGATTGCCCTCCTAACAATCTCCTTAAGCTGAGCCTCACCAAACCTCGAACCAGACTTGTCTGGTATCTGAAGGATGATCGGAAACTTTACATCCGGAACGCCTACAGCACGGGCGAGTGTTTCGGTGATAAGCACGAGCCCAATATCATCCCTTTGAATGAGCTCCCTAAGCTTGTTCCTAGCCCTCTCATAATCCATAGGGGTTGAGTGGAAAGAGTAGACCTCGTGAACCCCTGCAAGCTTGAAGCCTATTGCAGTATCCGGGTCACCAAGGACAGCTATTTTCATGCCCCCTCCCCTCCCATCATGGCCTTGATTTTCTCAGGAGGTACTCCATCGCCTATCAGTTTTGCGAGTGCCCTGAGCTTCTGAACCTCCTTTTCCTTCTCCAGGAGATAGACTATCGGCGTGGCAACGCTTAGTGGATAGAACCTCGTAAGCTCGCGCATTCTGGAGATCAGGTAATCATTGAGGGCGTTTTCAGCAACTCCAATATTCTTCCCGATTTCCTCTCTCACGTCCCTGAGAACGCGGCCGTACCTAGTGGAGTCCAGCTCAGCCAGGGCCATGTCGAGGTTATCAACGTTGAGCACGCTTTCCAGCTTGACCTTCCCGCCGGGTATGAGGTGCTCCCTGATCGCCTCTGCCGGGAGATCAGCTTTCTTAGCCCTGAGAACTGTAACTATATTCCTTATGTCAATCTTCGTCCTTACAAACTCCTCGAGGATTATCTTTTCTTCGTCCTTCCTCGACAGGGCGTAGTCTAGAAGCTTTCTGTAGTATGTCTTGTAAACGAGAGTTTCAAACCCTCTCAGGTCAAGTTCACCAAGGAGAAGCTTCTGGTAGTATTCCTCGTACGGTGTGCCCTCGAGGATTACCAAGATTTCCTCCATCGTCTTGGCCTCTGCCATTGCCTTGATCTTCGGAACCATGAGGCCAATCTCTATTACGTAGTCCGAAGCCACTTCACCCATGTACTTGGCCTTGACGACGTTGGACATGTTCCTAACGTCCCACTCCTCAAGCAGGAGTCTGAAAAAGCCCGAGACCCTCTTCGGAAGTATTTCCTCCATCAGGAGGTAAGCCGATGCCAGGGCCCTTTCAAGGGCCTTCTCTATCTCCACAGGATCATCAGGAGATACTGAAGCGAGATGAGGCTTGTAGTCCGTGTCTTCAAGATTGGCAACGAAGTTCTGGAGGGTTCTGCTCTCAGCCAGTTCGTTGATCCTTTGGTCAGTGAGAAGTTTGGCCTCCATAGCGTTTATTCGGGCGTTTGGATAGGCGTAGGGGGTATACCTGTAAAGTATTTTACCCGTCTTCCAGGTCAGCCATGTGAATATAACCCCCAGACTCGTGTCAAGTATCGCTGTTATGGCTGAATCCACTGGCATTTTCGATCACCCGAAGAGGGCTTTAGCTATCTCGGCCCTGAGCTCGTTCTCCATTTTCTCCATCCTGCTCTCGAAGGTGTTGTCAACCCTAACCTTACCCTCGGGATCGCTAACCACTATACCCCCAATGGTATCCATTGGCTTCCCAAGGATAACTTCGGCACCTATTTTGCTGCTGAACTCCTCAAGCCTGCTGGAGATAAGCTCCAGCGTCCTCTTGTTTGAGGAAACCATTATCTTCTGAAGACCAAGTTCCTCCACGCCCTCCCTGGCAAGCTTCACCAGCGTCTCGAAGTACTCCTCGTCCGGAAGGGATGAGAGCCTCTCCCTGAGGGCAGACAAAACCTCCTTTATGAGATCTTCTTGGACGGCCAGCCTCTTCTTTCTAACTTCAAGCTTGGCGTTGGCGATTATCCTCTGCTTCTCTATCTCCGCCTGAGTTCTGGCCTTCCTGAGTATCCACTCGGCCTGAGCCTCTGCCTTTTTTCTGGCTTCTTCTTTGATCTCCTCCGCCTGCTCCCTAGCCTCGTTGAGTATGTACTGAACCTTCTGCTCCGCTTCTCTATGGATCTCCTGGATTATTCCCTCTGCACCGCTCATACTCAATCCTCCGTCGGATTAATGGAAAGGGAAAAGGTTCAGAGACCGACGCCGGTGGATATCATGAGGAGAGCACCGACGAGACCGAAGATGGCCATTGTCTCGGCCATAGCGGCGAAGATGATTCCCTGGGTGAAGGTCTTCGGGTTCTTGGCGACGGCACCAATGCTGGCTCCAGCTATAATACCCTGAGGAATTGCCGAAAAGCCAGTAAGGCCGACGGTAAGGCCGGCACCAAAGAGTATTGCGCTCTTGACTATGTTGTCCATGTTGTTCGGGTCGGCAAACTTAAAGCCACCGCCAATGATCCCAGCGCTCATGAGTATCAGGAAGAGAGTGATGAGGCCGTATATACTCTGGGTCATTGGCAGGCCTTCCAGTATCAGAGCGTTCCTGAAGTTCTTTTCATCCTCTGCAACCGCTCCGGCAGCTGCTGCACCCGCAACTCCAACACCAAAGGCCGAGGCGGCTCCGGCAAGACCCGCCGCAAGGGCTGCTCCAAGGGATACGTAAACTATCGGATCCATTTTCCAGACACCTCCATCTTTTCATGCGTTTTCAACCTTAAGCGTTACCTCCGACACCTCCCTCCGGGACTTGAAGGGCTCGAAGGGCTTCCCCTCCCCGGAGTAGAAGGTGCCAAAGAACTCCACGTAGTGAAGGCGGAGAGAGTGAACAAATGCACCGAGTGCGTTTATAGCTGTTGAAAATATCTGCCCTCCAAAGAACAAAATCACGCCAATTATTGGCCCTATGTAGAGGGTCTTTACTCCCCAGATCATCTGAACCAGGACGTTTATGACCATCGCTATTCCACCGGTTGCAAGGGCAAGGGCCATTAAACGGGCGTAACTGAGCCAGGTTCCCACGAAACCGAAGAAGTCCGAGATTATCATCAGGGCCGCTAGGCCGCCGTTGTTCACTATCTCACCGATGGCGAAGAGGACTAAGCCCGTCCCAAAGAGAACCTTAGCAGAGCTAACGAAGGCCGGGACGTTCTTTCCTGTTGCGAACAGGGCTATTGCCAGTATTACGAGCATCCATGGAAGCTGGTCGAGGAGAGCTCCCTTCCTGTCACCGTTCTTCCACTTGACAATGAAGCCGAGGGTGTATCCAACGAAGAGATGGGCGAGACCAACGGCCAGGGCAAGTATGAGGACGAACATTGGATCCCTGAGTGGGTCAGCTATGCGCCACATCTGGAAGTCTGGATTTCCCGTCAGGGCCGCGCCCACTACGTCCAGCGCGTTCCCGAAGTAACTGCCGAATAGAGCGCCCATGAGCATCGTGAAGAACGAGCTCCAGAGGAGAGTGTAGGAGAACTTGTAGGTTCCGTCGTTGAACTTCCTGTGCCCTTTGACCAGCAGTGCAGCGACTATTCCAACGATGAGGCCGTACAGGAAGTCCGTGAGCATAAAGCCGAAGAAGAATGAGTACGTGAAAGCTATCAGCGGTGTCGGGTCGATCTCGTCGTACTTTGGAACGCCGTACATCTCGGTGAGCATCTCAAAGGGCCTGGCCCAGCCGGGGTTGTTAAGCTTTATCGGGATCTCATCGAGTTCTTCTTTAGCTGGCTCCCTGAAGTTAACGTAGGCTTTTCCATCTGTTACCTTAAGGATTCCTTCCCTTACTTTCTCAGCGTCAGCTTTTGGAACCCATCCGGTCAGACCGAATGTCATGTTCGTCCTTGCGAGCATTCCCAAGACGTTGGCCTTGTTTCTCTCGTTCTCAACAAGCTCAAGGTAGAACTTTACATCCTCGTAGTACTTCACCGCAAGCTCTCTGGCAAGTTTGTGTACTTCCTCAAGCTCTCTCTCCTTCTTACCAAGTTCCTCAGAGTATTTGCGAATAAGTTCTGCGGGTGTCCCCTCCCCCTCGGGAACATCGATTTTTTCAAAGGAGTGCTTGGCGAGGATCGGATTTATTTTGTTGTAGTCCCTAGAGAGAAAGGCAATTGCCAGAAGAACTGTGTCACCCTCCTCTTTAGGAACCATGACAATTTTACCGGAGGTTGCGTTTTCAAGCTCTTCCCTGAGAGAGGAAAGCCTGTTTCTGTCGATCGAACCGACCAGCACCTCCACCATTCCAGAGTGCCTTAGGTACGAGACATCAAGATTGAAAGCCGAAAGCCTCTCAAGGGTTCTAATGACGTCCTTTATCCTCTCGATCTCGGTGTTTATGGAACTCATCCTCGTTTCAACTTCCTTAACTTTAGGCTCGACTTCGGACAGGAACTTTTCTGTGTCCTTAATGAGTTTTTCTATGCCCTCGTAGGTATACTCACGCCTTTTCGGCATTTGGGGGAATAGGAAATCCTTTATTCCACCTTTTCCGCTGGGAAGGTGGGATTTAAGAAACTCGGCTATTCTTGACATAGTTATGCTGTACGAGGCGGCCCTGCGGTAGAACTCGTTGGGGGCATCTCTCTGAGCTATAGGAATGTCGGCCTCCCTGATCTCAACAACACCCGCCTCGTGGAGATAGGTGAGAAGCCTGTCCCTGTACCGTTCAAGACTTATTACCTCGACTTTGAGCATCGGAGCAGGCCGAAACATACTCAACTCCCTCTCACAAGTTCTAAGGCAATGGCGACGGCATTCTCAAAATTCTGAGTTGCTTTGATTTTCATGTTCTCTATCTCTTCCTCGCCCTCAGAGAGAATTCTCTTTGCCTCTTCCTCTCCCTCTTTCCGGGCATTTTCTACGAGCTTCTCGCCCTCAGCCCTGGCCTTAGCCAAAATCTCTTCCTCAATCGCGCGTGCATCTTCCTTTGCTTTTTCAATTATTTTCTTGGCCTCTTCCTTTGCTCGTTCTATTTTCTCTTCCGCCTCTTTTTCGGCATCGACAATGCGCTTGATGATCTCCTCCATGATCGGCCCCCCGTGATAGTTGAAAACAGTCCACCGTTCCGCTTTGGCTAGCCTAATTGTCTTTAAATAATTTGTGGTCTAACCGGAAGTGAGATAAAAAAAGGCCTCAAAAAACAGGTGGGGTGGTGAAAGATGAAAGACCTTGACGTGATCGGAATTGGCAATTTAAACTACGACATAATAATGCTTGTAGACCACTTTCCGGAATTCCACGAGAAGGTTAACGCCGAAAAGGCCTTCTTCGGCCTCGGGGGAGCGGCCGGAAATACAATAACCTGGCTGGCCCATATGGGTCTGAGAACAGGCTTCATCGGCGCCGTTGGGAACGACGAGATGGGTGAGGTCCACATCAGGTACTTCAGGAGAATAGGTGTGGACACGTCCAGAATAAGGGTTGTTAATGAGCCCTCGGGTATCGCGGTGTCGATTATTCACGGCGAGGACAAGAGAATAGTGAAGTACCCGGGGGCAAACAGGTTCAAAATCCTCGATAGGGAGTACATAGCCAGAGCCAGGCTGATACACCTCTCGTCCAACCCCGTTGAGACAATCAGAGAGGCCGTATCCATGGCAAAAGACGTTGGAACCCTTGTTTCTGTGGATATAGGTGAGGCAGAACTTCCGAAGGAAGTCGAAGAAAGAATAGACTACCTCATGATGAACGAGGACGAGTACCGGAGAAAATACGGCTCCCTGGACTTAAGCATCTGCCGGGCAAAAAATCTAGTGGTAACCCTGAACGGCGGTGGTGCGCTGATAAGGGGGGAGGACGGAGAGGAGAAGGAAATAAGGGGGCTTAGCGCCGAGGTAATAGACTCAACCGGGGCGGGGGACTCATTCGCGGCCGGAGTAATATACGGAGTCCTGAAGGGCTGGTCCCTGGAGGAGTCGGCCAAGTTGGGAATGTTGCTGGCTTACTTTACCGTCCAGAAGGTTGGTGCAAGGAGTGCAGTGATGCCGCTGGAGAAGATCGTGGAGGAAAGCAAAAGGCTGGGTCTTAATCTACCATTTAGTATGACCTGAGACAATGTTTTTCACGTGTTTTACCAGAGTATCGAGAAGATGCCCCTGCATCAACTCACTCTTCCCAAGAGGAATCTTTATTTAGGGTATCCCCACCAAATATCGTTGACTTCAACGCCCCTCATCGGAGGGTGGATTTGGAATAATCAAAAGCAGGTCTTCAGGGGAACCCTTAAAAATCCAAAGCCGAAGGGGATTAAGAGCTCAAGGCCCCGGAGGTGAAGCCAGTTGGAAATAGTCATTGACAACTTTAAACCCAAGGTAACCCGACCGTTTAAGAGAAAAAACGAGTACTGGATCAAGCTCATCCTTCCTGAGGGAGAGGAATACATAATGAAGTTCAAGAGTCCCCTGGAGGCAGAAGACGCTATATACGGCATGCTGGATGACCTCCAGGTCTACGGAGGCAAGGTAAAGCTGAAACTAAGGGAAGGAAACGTGATAGAAAAAATAGAGGTTCTCGAACTTTACAAGCCCTCGGCAAAGGAGCTCGTTGAGGAGTACTTCGGGGGCTGATCATCCTATTTTCCCCACGATCTTCTCAGCATCATCCAGTATCTTCTCCTCGTCCAAGGTCAGAACTTCCCTGTCGAGCATCAGGATTTTTCCATCTACTATAGTTGTCTCGACGTCGTTTCCGTTCGCTGAGTAAACGAGATGGCTGATAACGTTGTTTATCGGCCTTAGATGGGGCTGATTGAAGTCGATTATCGCCAAGTCAGCGAGATAGCCCTCCTTTATTATGCCAGCCTTTATTCCGAGTGCCCTTGCCCCGTTGAGTGTCGCCATTTTGAAGACTGTTTTCGCATCGGCCACCGTTGGATCGAGGTTGTGAACCTTGTGGAGAAGTGCCGCCAGCTTCATCTCCTCCAGCATGTCGAGGTTGTTGTTGCTTGCAGCCCCGTCCGTCCCAAGACCGACGTTTACGCCCGCGTTGATGAGCTTTTGAAGGGGCATGACTCCGCTGGCAAGCTTCATATTGCTGCCGGGGTTGTGGGCAACGGTAACGCCGTTCCTTGCCAGAATTTGGATGTCCCTGCTGTCGAGCCAGACGCCGTGCGCTATTATAACGTCGCTTCCAAGGAAGCCGATGTCGTCAAGGAGAACGACTGGACTCTTCCCATAGCGCTCGGTTATCTGGCCTATCTCAGCCATCGTCTCGCTCACGTGGATGGTTATCAGCCTGTTGTGCTCGCTCGCGAGCCTTCTGACCTCTTTCAGCAGGGCTATCGAGCAGGTGTAGGGCGCGTGCGGTCCGAAGACAAACTGAACCCTCTCGGAGTTCAGCTTTTCTATAGATTTCATCTCTCTGAGGGCTTCTTTTATCTCCTTCTCGGTCTTCTCCGGGTCGCCGAGATCTATCATGCCGTAGCTGAGGTAACCTCTAAGGCCGGAATCGAGAACCGCTTCCGCAACGGCATCCATGTGGAAGTACATGTCGAGGAAGGTAGTAGTGCCCGTCTTGATCATCTCGAGGGCACCGAGATAAGCCCCGACCTTGATGTATTCAGGGGTAAGCTTTGCCTCTCTCGGCCAGATGTGGTTCTGGAGCCAGTCCATGAGGGGGAGATCGTCTGCCAGGCCCCTGAGGAGGCCCATAGGGGAATGAGTGTGGAGGTTGATGAAACCTGGAGAGACCACCCTTCCACTCGCATCTATGACAGTATCAGCGGACTCGTTTATACCCTTCCTGACCTCGGCTATACTGTTTCCCTCGATGAGGACGTCGGCCTTAACTATCTCGAAGTCCTCGCCGTAGATTACGTACCCGTTCCTGATGAGAATGCTCATTGTTATCACCCGGTTTCCTTTTGAAAAGGTATGTTTCCGATGGAAGTTAAAAAGGTTGGGGGAAGAAAGTTTGAGGAGAAGAGGTCAGACGAACATGCTCTTCAGCACGTCGGCACAGCCGCACTTCCTCTCCTCGGGAATGCGCGGGATGGCCTTCTTGAGCAGTTCCTGAACCTTGTAGTTGTTCTCGGCCATGACCTTGAGCACTTCCTGTGCGTCCACAGGCTTCTCGGCCCAGACGTCGTAGTCGGTAACGGTGGCAATGTTGACGTAGCACATTCCCAACTCGCGGGCGAGATTGACCTCGGGAACCAGAGTCATTCCTATGATGTGGGCGTACTGCCTGAACATGAAGCTCTCAGCCCTCGTCGAGAAGCGCGGGCCTTCAATGCAGACGTAGGTGCCCTTTTCGTGGACGGGGAAGCCCAGCTCTTTAGCTGTCTCGTAGAATATCTTCCTCATCTCGGGGCAGAAGGGGTCGGCCATAGAGACGTGAGCAACCCTTGGCCCGTTGTAGAAGGTGTAGTCGCGCTTCTTTGTGAAGTCGATGAACTGGTCGGTTATGACGATGTCGCCCGGTTTGTACTCCTCGCGGAGAGAGCCAACGGCCGTTATTCCTATGACACGCTCGACGCCAAGCTCGTGGAGGGCCCAGATATTGGCCCGATAGGGAACCTCATGGGGCGGGAACTCGTGGTGTTTGCCGTGCCTCGGGATGAAGGCCACTTCAACGCCCTCGATTTCGCCTATTTCCACTGGAGCGGACGGCCTGCCGTAGGGAGTGTGCACCTTCACCGTCTCCTTCGGCTCGAAGACGCCGTAGACACCGGAACCGCCGATGATACCGATCTTCACCATAGACATCACCCTGTAAAAATACCGCCCGAGTTATTTAAGGGTTGCCTTTCCAGTGGAAATGAAACTCCGAAAATTTAATAACCTAAGGAAACTAAACTGTTATGGAGGTGAGAGTGATGGAGGATAAAAAACCGGTCAAGCTCGTTTTGCCGGAGGTGAAGAACCCGATCCTGATAGAAGGCTATCCAGGAATAGGGCTGGTGGGGCATATAGCGGCCAACTTTCTTGCAAAGGAACTGGGAATGGAGATGATAGGCTACGTTGAGAGTCCATTCATCCCGCCAATGGCACTCATCCTGGAGGGGAAGCCAAACCCACCACTGAGATTCTACGGGAAAGACAACATAATCGTTGCCGTTGCTGACATATACGTTCCTCCCACGCTGGTCAATGAGATAGCCTCGGAACTCGTAAACTACCTAAAGGAGATGAAAGCCGAGAAAGTCATCTCCCTGGGAGGAATAGGAATTGGGTTTCTCAAAGAAAAGCTCGAAGTGTGGGGTGTTGGAAGCAGGGAGGAGCTCAACAAGGAACTGGAGAATAACGGTGTAAAGATACTCCAGTACGGGTCAATAATGGGGATGAGTGGAAAGCTCCTCTGGGAGGCAAGCAGGAAGGACCTGGACGCCTACGCGCTCATGGGTGAAACCTTTGGGGACAGGCCAGACCCCAGAGCGGCGGCCAACGTTCTGGAGGTTGTGAAAAAACTCACAAACCTGGACTTCAGCACAGAACCGCTCCTTCAGGAGGCCAGAATGATAGAAGAGCAGCTCAGGAAGATGCACGAGCAGATGGAGCAGGCAAGGCAGAGGGCGGAGAAACAGTATGAGACGCTCTACCTGTGAGGTGATAAAGATGGAGGCAGTTATCCTGACGGGAATAGCGAGGAGGGTTTTGGACGAACTGATCCGAAACCCCTATAGAACAATAGAGCTCAGGAGTGCGAGAAACGTTTTAGCAGTTGAAGAAGCCCTCAAAGAAGCCCTCAAGCTCTTTCTAACCTACGACCCCTTCGAGGACGTTTCCACTGGAACCGAAGGCCTGCTGGCGGAGATCCTGGAGGCAAAGGAAATCAACACAAGGATTCCCTGGGAGGAAAGTGATGAAAGGGAGATAACAGTCTGCAGGGCAAAGGTTAAACTGGTAGGCCTCGGCAGGGTCGTTGAAGTCGAGAGGAGAGATGGAATCCTCGTGGCAAGGGTGAGAGAACTGTTCCCCCACGAAATGAGTATTGGTTAAAAGAGCCTGAGCTGTTTCCCCCGGGACTTCTTTTCCCGCTTGGGCGGCTGGAGCTTTCTGAATTCCAATCCCTCTTTTTCGAGGAGTTTTTTAGCTCCAGAAGTTAGAGAAGGCGCGACGAGGATTCCCCGAACGTTCTCGTACTCCTCCCTAAGGGTCTCAACGTAGCGCTTGAGCTGGCTTACCGCGTGCAAATCGGCCCTCCTGCGTTTTAGCTCTAAAACGACGATGTTCCCTTCCCTATCGACACCCAAGATATCAACTATACCGTGCTTTATTGGTTTCTCGCGGTAAAGGGGCTTAAATCCGGGCTCTATGACCTCAGGCTGCTCAAAGATTAGCTCGGCCATCTCGGCCTCGCTTCCGGTCAGGGCAAGCTCCTCGTAGTCTTCAGCATGGAAAACCGTTATGAGGTAGACTTCTTCCAACTCAACTTCAAGGGTCTCCCGGGGTTTCCGCCTAACGGAAACCAGAACTGGGTTTTCCCTAAGTTCGAGGTGGACTACACTCCCAGGAGGTTGCCAGTTCACAGGTTCTCTCTTTTTGCTCTGGTGGATTAGAAAGGAGCCGTCGGGCTTAACTATTATGACTCTGTCCCCAGAGCCAAGCTCGCTCTTGGCCCTGCCGTCGTAGTGAACCTTACAGCGGGCGAAGATGGTAAGCATACCCTCGGATGAAATCGCCGAGTCAACCAGGAGCTTTATTTCCTCTGGAGACGGATTGGCCTTAAACTCAACCTTGGGCATGGAGGTGAGTTGGAAAGGGGCTATAAAAACTAAACGTTTTTCAACGGAGAGAATAAACGAGAGTGAACACCTTGAGGAGGGCGTACGCAAGGAGCGTGAGGATGGGTAGGAGGAACAGGAGTCCTAGTCTCCGATTTTTGGGATATAAAAACATCCCAACGAGACCGTAAAGGGTGTTCAAGCCCGAGAGCAACAGGAAGTTCTCATACGAAGTAAGGTCGTTGGTATAAAGACCCACCAAAACCAGGAAAAGAGGGAAACAAGGGGGCCAAGGAGAATCCCTCTGGAACCCGGCGAGGATTCCTTCCTGATAAAACGCGCGTAGAGGAAGAGCGGAAAGTCGATAAACAGAAAGATCACCCCAAAAACACCGGAACACAGATCATCACGCATGCCATAGCGAAGTTAACAACGTAAACAATGCCCCTCTCAAATCCCATATCCACAATGATCCAGCTGAGGGAGCCCCACATCAGAATTACAAAAGCTATATCCCTTGCAGAGTCCTGGATAATCTTTAGATCGGTCTTATCGATAACGTTAGGAAGCTCCCTAAACCCGAATTTGGAATTATGCTCCCGCTCCAATCGCCTTTTGAATATGAAAAGGCCCATAACAAGCGCGATAAAGAAGGATATGACCGCCGTTATCAGTCCTGAAATGGTGATATTCATTTTCTGGGATGAAACCCGTGGAAAAAATAGAACAGTCCCCAAAAAGCAATCACAATTATCAACGGGACCAGCACGGCTTCCAGCACCAGCTTTCTTCCGGGCTTCATCTTAAATTCCCCTCTTGTATATTCAAAAAATTGAAACTTAAAAAGCTGAAGGAACATCACGAAATTAAAGAGAGCACAAAGACATATCCCAATATGGGATAAAGCGAGATATTCAAACAGAAGAAAGAGGAATAAATCAATCCTCAACGCCCTTCTCGGTTATCCTAAAGACAGCCTCGCCCTCGGGTAGATGGGGGCTGTCTATTAGTCTTGCAACCCTCTTCCCGGCCTTGCCCTTCCTCAGGTAAACCCTGAGGGTGGCGCTGTGCGCCAGGATGTGGCCACCAACGGGCCTCGTGGGGTCGCCGAAGAAAGCGTCCGGCTTTGCCTGGACCTGGTTGGTGACGAAGACAGCTATGTCGTAGAGGTCAGCGAGGCGGTGAAGGTCAGCAAGGTGCTTTGCCAGCTTCTGCTGTCTTTCTGCGAGCGTCCCCCTGCCGACGTACTCGCTCCGGAAGTGGGCCATGAGTGAGTCAACTACCAGGAGCTTTACGGGTCTGTCCGTCTCGGCTTTCTCTTTAATAATCTCCTCAGCCTTCTCCACCAAGAGCATCTGATGGTTGCTGTTGAATGCACGGGCGACGTATATGTTCTTGAGGGCCTCATCGGGATCGAGACCGCGGTTTTCAGCAATCTGCCTGATGCGCTCGGGTCTAAACGTGTTCTCCGTGTCAATCCAGATTACGGAACCGCCGAGTCCACCCTCCTCCGGCGGTTTCTGAACCATGACGGCAAGGGTGTGGGCCAGCTGAGTCTTTCCACTGCCGAACTCACCAAATACTTCTGTTATGGCTTGTGTTTCAATTCCACCACCGAGAAGCTTGTCAAGGGCTTTGCTTCCAGTGGAAATCTTGCCTATCGTTGTTCTCCGCTTCAGGTACTCATCGGCACGCATGAAAGTTCCTATGTTGGCTGCCTCCCTTGCGGCCTGAATTATCTTAAGTGCAGCACCTTCGCTTATCCCCGCTATCTCCTTGAGCTCAAGAGGAGAGGCAACTGCTATGGCCTCAATGGTATCGTAACCGGCCTCCCTAAGCTTCTCCGCCGTTGCAGGGCCGACTCCAGGAAGGTCCTCCAGCGTGGTGATCTTCTTGGATGACTTTGAAGTCTTTTCCTCAGTTTTCTCTTCTTCAGCCACTTCAAGCTCTTCAAACTCCTCAAGCTCTTTAATTTCATCGTTCTTCTTTCGTGCCATGATCATCACCACTAACTCATAACCCTGGAAGGGGGTAAATTTGGATGGTTATATACTTTTCTCAGATAAAGGGAAGAGGAAGAAAAATCCTGATAGAGCCCAACTACTTTCCAACAGGTTTCACAACGATCAGTTTGACCCCCTTAGGAATCAGTTTGTCCAGATCCGGATCCAGAATTGGCCGTTCAAGGTGATAGCCCAGGAGTGTAATGATTAAACCAAAACAGAGATTTCAAAACACCAAATAGATTCCTTCAACGCTGTATATAGATTAACCAAAATGTTCATATAGAACAAAACCCAATTCCTAACTATTCTATTAGTGTCAACTGCAGTTGGAGGTTATACACTCTATTCATCTAGAGCTCCAGAGAGAATAACGTTTGCAGTGGCAATACAGCCTCTCCCCGATGGGAAAGTGAAAATTCTGGCCAGCGGACCAGTAGAGAAGGTTCTGAATGAAAGATCTCACAACAGAGAATGGGCAGAATATCTGAAAAATGACAAGAATGTCCTCAAGAGCATACCGACACCAATTGTTATTTATTTCACGAAAGACAACAACATTGGCGTCGGGACCCCGAAAGGGGGGAAATTAACCTCAACAGTAGAGGTTCACTTACAAGAAATCCCTAAACTCAAATTTGACGGAACCTCAACAAGTCCAGTTCAAAGTCTGAATGTATCTGGTGATGTACTATCTGAGTGTCCTAAGGATTATGTCCCCGTATCCGACAGGTACTGCATATTAGACACCACTGACCAGGTAGTTTACGGATCCAACGCAAAGACCGAGATAGTCACTGAATGGGTTCCGTTCATGGGTTTGGAAGTTCAGACTTCCGGCAGTACTCCTATATCATCAATAGGAGCCAGCTGGGGCATATTACTTGACCACACTTCGGTTGCCACGTATACCATCAGTATTGTGAACATACCCATCGTAACCTTCGGGGACCCCTATAGCGGGGAATCCCTGTATATCACATACGGCCCAAGGGGAGGGCTCTACACGGACGATGGCTATGTAGAACGGTACATAAACCTCCCCCTCAAGTACCTTATTTTCAAAATGGAGCTACTGGGCTACGATAGGTACACCGGCGAACATCTACACATCCCAATAATGGGCACATATCCACTAGAGATCCTCCTCACGGGGGAATATATCTTGGAAAACGATGAACACTTAAATAGGCAGATAACCCCATCGGAAGGGCCAACGGGAGCAATTCTAACTAACCACCTAATCCAAACAGAATTCCCCAAAGATATGCAGGAGGCAGAGGAGATCGTAAAGACGGATAAGATTAGAGCGTATACAAATGTCGTCTTTGAGTTCCAGGGAGGGAGCCCACATTCATTTTATTCCGTACCCATTGGGGAACTCGGTATAACGAAAACACTAGAACTTGGAGAAGTCACCGTTCCACTGTCGTTGACTTTCTCATACGAAGAAAAATCCACCTCGGCGATAACCTACGCCTTGCACATAACGGGTGGCTCTCCTAACACAAGGTACAAAATCATAATTAGAAAACGAGATGTTAAACTTCCGGTAGAAGGAGACGTAGAGTTAGGCATGTACTTCACAAAAATATTATCAACAACACCAGCACCCGATCCAAATCCGCTACCCTGATTTGGAGACATCTTCACTTATACCAACGGGTCTAACGGCAAATAAAGGGACATTGTCCTCTTCTTTTTATTGGCTTCACTCCACTGGAAACAAAACCTCTTTTCGATGCCCATCTTAAAGACCCCCCAGAGTTTCATTTCCACTGGAACCAGGATTTGGAAAAAGGACGGACTAGCGAGGATTTACAAAGATACAGAAACTTTAACTCTAAGTTTGTGTATAGAAACCCCAGTTGGGTTCAATCAAAACTTAAATAATTTTTAAAAATATCCATTTATTGGGAACAATTTCGGCTAAATTCTAGACAATGTTCATAGAAAAAAATAAAATAGGAAAGTTGCATAGAAAATGGGAGTGTTTTCACCAAAAATTGACGATCCATTTGGGTGTAGCTAAAACCCGCTTCCAGTGGAAATGGAACTCTGGGGGACTACAAAACTATTTAACAATTAGATTTTTTCAAGCGTCGTTGTTTTCGTGAACTTCTCATATGTGCACCATAATGAACTTGTTTTTGTGTACATACCTGTTCATTTCTCGTCCATTGGAAATCCCTGCTCTGTGCTTCGGAGATTTTTCAAATGTAAAATATCATGAACATCTTTGTGCTTCTGCACTTGGGGATTTCCTTTGGAACACCCGGACTTCCCCTGAAGAACTCGAAGTGTGTTGTCATGAACTTGTTAAACTATCCGTTGTTGCCTGTGGAATAACTTCTCGATTTTGATTTCTAGATTTTCCGTGCACTTTCTTTTGAACAACCTCATGACAAGCAAAGGATATAAACCCCTCAATTGATATGACCTTGCTTTCCACTGGGTCTAATGCTTCCAGTGGAGATGGTCATGATATCCTGGAGAGTATCTCGTCAGTATGGCAAAAATATTTGTTAATAATTGGAGATTTGCATCTAATATGGTCTGAAATCTGATGATTTGGCGGCTGTTGAGTTTCACTTCCACTGGAGCTCGAATCGGTGAGGGCCATGAACGACTACCTGGGATCGATCTTTGAGAAGTACCTTCACGCAAAAAAAATATTCAAGAACAAAGAGGTTCTCCGGCATAGCTACACCCCTAAGGAGCTCCCCCACAGGAAAAAACAGATAGAGGAGCTTGCTCACATACTTGTCCCTGTTCTCCGTGGTGAAACACCCTCTAATGTCTTTGTCTACGGAAAAACTGGAACCGGAAAAACCGTTACCGTCAAGTTCGTTACCGAGGAGCTCAAGAAGATTTCTCAAAAGTACAACATTCCAGTTGAGGTCATCTACATCAACTGCGAGATAGTGGACACCCAGTACCGGGTTCTCGCGAACATAGTTAACTACTTCAAGGCCGAGAGCGGCGTTGAGGTTCCCCTTGTCGGCTGGCCCACAGATGAGGTCTATGCGAAGCTCAAAGAGGTCATAGACGCCCGCGAGCGCTTCGTTATTATAGTTCTGGATGAGATAGACAAGCTCATCAAGAAGAGCGGCGATGATATTTTGTATTCCCTTACGAGGATTAACACCGAGCTTTCCCGGGCCAAGGTTAGCATAATAGGAATCTCCAACGATCTGAAGTTTAAGGAGTATCTGGATGCCAGGGTTCTTTCTAGCCTCAGTGAGGAGGAGGTTGTCTTTCCACCCTACGACGCCAACCAGCTTCGTGATATCCTAATGCAACGTGCCAAAGATGCATTTAACGAAGGCGTCCTAGACGATGCTGTGGTTCCGCTCTGTGCGGCTTTGGCTGCGAGGGAGCACGGTGATGCTAGGCGTGCCCTTGATCTCCTCAGGGTTGCGGGGGAGATAGCCGAGCGAGAGGGGGCTAGTAAGGTCACCGAGCGGCACGTGTGGCTCGCCCAGGAGAAGATAGAACAGGATACTATGGAAGAGGTCATCAAGACTCTCCCGCTCCACTCCAAGGTCCTTCTCTATGCCGTGGTTCTCCTCGATGAGAACGGCGACCTGCCCGCGAACACTGGAGATGTTTACTCAGTCTACAAGATGATTTGCGATTACATTGATCTGGATCCCCTCACTCAGAGGCGCGTTAGCGATCTGATAAACGAACTCGATATGCTGGGAATCATTAACGCTAAGGTCGTTAGTAAAGGACGCTACGGCAGAACGAAAGAGATCCGCCTAAACGTCGTTCCCCAGAAGGTAAAGAAGATCTTTAGTGGAGAGGACCAGCTCAGGCCTCTTTTGGCAGTCAATCTCTCCCGTCAGAGGAGGCTGGTATGATGCTCGTTGAAGATTTAATCAAAAACCGCTACCTGATAACTCCTCCGGCTTACTACCTTCTTGAGCCGCACTATAAGAAAGACTTCACCTTGGCAGAGCTCATTAAGTTTGCCAAATCCGCCGGGACATTCGTAATCGACCTGACTCTTGCAGAGGAATTTCTTAAGGAGAAGGGTTTGATTTCCGGTGGAGCTACTGAGGAGATAGAAAACGAAGAATCTCAAATGGAAGAAGAAACGGGGGAACTTACATCTGTATCATCTCGAGATATTTCTTTATCTCAGCCAGACAGCGTTTTGCAGGCTTCAGAATCTTCCCCCAATGAAGACTCCACTGGCGAAGTGGGGGGTTATATTTCCACTGGAAAACCCTTACAATCTGGGACTTTTGGTACCTCTTCTGAAGTTTTGGAGGCTTATGAAGACCAAAATTATGGGGGGGAGAGTTTTGTTTCCACTGGAATTGAGGACACCGAAAACCTGCACGAAGATGCCGTGGATGGTGAAATCAGTGAGGACGTTCCAGTGGAAATCCCTGAGGAAGATGATGAAGATGAAGTTCTGCTGGAGCCCGAGCCTGAAAACGAGTACCTTGATTATTCAAACGGTGAAAACGGGAATGGCGATACTAGTCCAAGGATCGTCTACGGTGACTACGGAATTCCCATAGCCTATGTCGAGGAGGAGGTTCCCGAGGAGGAGACCAAGTCATACTCGGTATACTCTGACGTTCAAATAACCCCCAAGGAGAACTTTCACTACCTTGCTGCAAAGATCGAGGGGGATTACGCCGTTGTTTTCGACGTGAAAAACGTTAAGCTGAACCCGCCAAAGGCTAAAAACGCCTCTGGAAAAGAGGGGGAACTTCTGGTTGAGGCTTATCGCTCAATGTTCATATCCCGCCTCAGGAAGATGAGGCGCATCTTCCGGGAGAACCCCGAAATAGGTGGTATCATAGACATTGGAAAGCTGAGCTATATTCGGCCAGATGGTGAGATAACCGTTGTTGGGCTTGTGAACTCAAAAAAAGAAACCTCAAAGGGCTACGTTTTGGAGATAGAAGATGCCACAGGCACGGTAAAGGTTTTCGTAAACAGGGATCGTGAGGATTCCAAGAAGGTAATGGAGATCATGCACGACTCGGTTATAGCAGTTACCGGCAGGTACTCTGGCAGGGGGATGATCTTTGCCGAGAGAATTTATCTCCCTGATGTCCCCAAGTTCCGCAGAAAGCATGAGCCTCTAAAAGAGAAGGTCTATGCAGTTCTTTTGAGTGATATCCACGTTGGTTCCAAAAAGTTCTGTGAGGAGGCCTTCATTAAGTTCCTCGACTGGTTAAACGGTGACGTCGAAAACGAGGCCCATGCCGAGCTCGTCAGCAGGATAAAGTACATGATCCTTGGTGGAGACGTTGTGGACGGCATCGGCATCTACCCCGGACAGTACGATGAGCTGGCAATACCTGATATCTTTGACCAGTACGAGGCTTTGGCTAACCTCCTTCGGAACGTTCCCAAGCATATCCATATGTTCATCGGGCCCGGTAACCACGACGCGGCCAGGACTGCCCTTCCTCAGCCCGGTTTCTATGAGGAGTACGCGAGGCCCATTTTCAGGCTTAAAAACGCCACTATAATAAGCAATCCTGCTGTGATAAGGCTCCACGGAAGGGACTTCCTCGTTGCTCACGGTAGAGGAATAGAAGACGTTGTCAATGAGATCCCCAACAGAAGTCACCACAGGCCTGCTGAGGCGATGGTGAACCTCCTAAAACTCCGCCATCTGGCACCAACCTTTGGAGGGAAGGTTCCCATAGCCCCTGATCCTGATGATCTGCTGGTCATTGAGAGTGTTCCTGATCTTTTCCAGGCCGGCCACGTTCATGTTATGGAATACCGTATCTACAACGGTGTTTTTGTGATAAACAGCGGAACCTGGCAGGCCCAGACCGAGTTCCAGAAGATGGTGAACATAGTCCCAACTCCGGCCCGGGTTCCGATAATAGATGTAGAAACCGCCCGTTTGAGGGCTGTAATCCGGTTTGACCAGTTCTGTGAGGGGGTTTGATGATAAAGATTTAAATCTCCATAGAGGAGAGAGCTTGGATGGGGGGTTGTGAAAAATGGAAAATACGCAGGCTTTGATAGATATTATGGCGTGGATAACCGAAGGGGAATATACTTCAAATGAACTAAGACTTTTTGAGGATGCAAGACAGTTATATGAGCTTCAACTTGCTAAAATGGAATTTCTGAACTTCTCCACGAATCTTGATGAGTTCATTAAAAGAACAGCCTACTTCGAAGAAGTTCTCGGCAAGAAAAGCTGGCACTATTATATTAGCTCTGTGAAAGGGAAGGGCCAAATAGGGCATACTAATCAATACATGACCCATTGGTTTTACCCATATAAGGGCAAGTTCCACGGACAGATGGTTAAGGCCCTTATAAACTTTGCAAACGCTCGGAATTCAGATGTAGTTCTTGATCCATACCTTGGCTCTGGAACCACCCTCATAGAAAGCTCTCTCTTGGGTCTCCCGGGTAAGGGCGTTGAAATAAACCCTGCCCTTGCCATAATTTCCCAGATAAAACTCGATTCCTTGGGTATTTCGTATCCGGATCTCTCCAATGTGTTAACCCCGGCTTTGGTGAACGAAGCCTTTAAGTATTTTAAAAATCTCAAAGTCCAGCCCAATTCAATAAAACCAACTGTTGAAGAGCACCTTAACGCAAGGGAACTTCTTGAATTGCTTTGGGATTCGTATTTTCCCAGATCCCCGCTTCACGAACTTCCTTTTGAGTGGCGTAACTTTCTAATGCTGGTATATCTTCACGCACTTTCCGACTATACCTATCTAAAGGGGACCCGAAAGGAGAAATCCCTCCAGGAGTTCTTCCATGAGGATCTTCAAGAATACCTCAGAACGATTGAAGGTACTTACAATGTTATACATAAGCTTGGTATAGAGCTTGGCGATTACGACATCACAATCGGCTCGACACTCAGTCTTCCTTATCCCGATGAGAGCATTAAGGCAATAGTTACCTCACCTCCCTATAGCATTGCACTAGACTACATTAAGAATGACGAACACCTTTTGAAATACTTTGGAATAGATATCAGCGCTCTGAGAGATCAGATGATAGGTTTAAGGGGCAAGGGCAAAGAAAAGCTCGTGCTGTACGAGAGGGATTTACAGCGCAGTATTGAGGAGATGATCAGGGTTTTAAAACCTGGAGGTTGGGCTGTTATAGTTCTGGGTGACATAAGCATTAACGGAACACGCACGAACTTTAAAGACAAGATACTTAACTGGGGTGCCGAACTTGGTTGTTCCGAAGTCTTTGCCCTTGAAAGGGCAATTCTTGGAGGATTCGCCAGGCTTAGATTTGAGTATCTAATCTTCCTGAGGAAGTGATATCATGAAGGAGGTTACTAAAGAAAAAATTTGGACGTATCTTGAGGGATTCATGCAGGGTCTTATCAACAAATATGATCCTCAGGTTATCAAGGATGAGGTTCTCGAAAGAGCACTCTTCGATCCGGATAAAGGAAACTATAAGCCGTTCCATATGGCTCTGATTCCCAAAGAACTTCTTCGCATTCAAAGTTTCTTCAGGTCATTTTCAACTTCACTTGGACAGGGTGTTTTTGAGTACATAGCTAAGATTATCGCGGAAGATAGCGGCAGATGGGAAGTTGTAAAGCGGAATTCAGCTTTTGAGGCAACAGCTTCCCCGAATGTGGAAAGTTTTGTTGACAGGTTTCTTGAGGATGTTGCCACTGGTCAAATAAAACCATATCCGGTGAACATGCCAAAACCCGAAGATACATCCACCAAGAAAATTGTTGTTGATCTTTATCTCTACGATGGAAAAACCCACTATTTCATTGAAATCAAGTCGCCCAAGCCCAATAAGGACCAAACAAGGCGGACCAAGGAAAAGTTTTTGTATCTCCTTGCAACGTACCCCAACTCAAAAACCTACTATGGAATGCCCTATAACCCGTTTGGAGAAGAAAAGTCCCGGTATAGGTGGAGTTTTACAAGCATGTATTTTGATCTTCAGAATGAAGTTTTAATCGGATCCGAATTCTGGGATTTCATTGGTGGGCCCGAGACGTATAATGAGCTCCTTGAATTGTTTAAAGAATTTGGCGATGAAAAAGGAAAGGAAATAACGGGCAGGCTTATCCGGGCTCATTCCGGAGGGTGAGCAAATATGGAACTCTACTCTCCCGAAATGAAGGCCTACTTTGAATCCCTCCAGCGTGAGATTGACCGGGCCTACGAGATAGCGAGAAAGGCTCGCTCTCAGGGCAAGGACCCCAGCCTGGACGTTGAGGTTCCTCAGGCGACTGACATGGCCGGCCGTGTTGAGAGCCTTGTTGGCCCTCCAGGCGTTGCCGAGCGCATAAGAGAGCTGGTTAGGGAGTACGGGAAAGAGATAGCCGCCTTGAAGATCGTGGATGAGATAATCGATGGTAAGTTCGGTGATTTCGGGAGCAAAGAGAAATACGCGGAACAGGCAGTAAGAACCGCCCTCGCGATCCTTACGGAGGGAATAGTTTCTGCCCCGCTTGAGGGAATAGCCGACGTTAAAATAAAACGCAACGAGTGGGCCGACAACAGCGAATACCTTGCCCTCTATTACGCCGGTCCGATAAGGAGCTCCGGCGGAACCGCCCAAGCGTTGAGCGTCCTCGTCGGAGACTACGTTCGCAAAAAGCTCGGCCTCGATCGCTTCAAGCCGAGTGAAAAGCATATAGAGCGAATGGTGGAAGAGGTAGACCTCTACCACAGGGCCGTTACGAGGTTGCAATATCACCCGGAGGCCGATGAGGTAAGGCTCGCCATGAGAAACATCCCGATAGAGATAACGGGCGAAGAAACTGACAAAGTCGAGGTCTCTCACAGAAACGTCCCCGGGGTTGAAACAAACCACCTGCGCGGCGGTGCGATACTGGTTCTGGCCGAGGGTGTTCTCCAGAAGGCGAAGAAGCTCGTCAAGTACATAGACAAGATGGGAATCGAGGGCTGGGACTGGATAAAGGAATTCGTAGAAGCTAAGGAAAAGGGCAAGGCTGAAGAAAAGCCCTCTACCGATTCCAAGGCCGAGGAAGCTGGTAAAGAGGAAGTTAAGGAGAAGGTCGAGAAGGGCTTTTATTACGAACTCTACGAGCGCTTTAAAGCCAACATTGCGCCCAACAAGAAGTACACAAAGGAAATAATAGGTGGGAGACCACTCTTTGCCGAGCCTTCCACCAACGGTGGCTTCCGCCTTCGCTATGGCCGCTCCCGCGTCAGCGGCTTCGCCACTTGGAGCGTTAACCCGGCAACCATGCTCATCCTCGACGAGTTCATAGCTATCGGGACTCAGATGAAGACTGAAAGGCCGGGTAAGGGCTGTATAGTCACTCCTGCGACAACCGTTGAGGGGCCGGTTGTAAAGCTCAAGAACGGCTCCGTGGTTAAAGTTGATGACTATGAGACGGCTCTTAAGGTGAGGAACGAGGTTGAGGAGATCCTCTACGTTGGCGATGCCTTAGTTAACTTCGGTGACTTCGTTGAGAACAACCAAACGCTCCTCCCTGCAAACTACGTCGAGGAGTGGTGGATTCAGGAGCTTGCCAAGGCCATAGAAGAAATCTACGAGATTGAATTGAGACCGTTTGAGGATAACCCACGTGAGGCCGTTGAAGAGGCCTCGGAGTACATCGAGGTCAGCCCGGATTTCCTCTGGAACCTCCTCCGCGATCCGCTCCGCGTTAGACCCAGCGTTGAGGAGGCTATCCATCTGTCGAAGGTCCTTGACATACCGTTCCATCCCTACTACACCCTTTACTGGAACACCCTCAAACCTGAAGAGGTCGAGGAGCTTCAAAAAGCCCTTTTGAACGCTCAAATCGAGTGGGACGAGTTCAGAAAGAACAAGTTCGCGAGGAAAGTCATACTCGACAACGACCCCCGGATCAAGCGCTACCTCGAGCTTTTGGGTCTCCCGCACAGGCTTGAGCGCACAGAAGACCGGAAAAAGGTCATCGTAATCGATTACCCGTGGGCTGCAGCCCTGCTAACTCCTCTCGGCAATCTCGAGTGGGAGTTCAGGGCAAAGCCCTTCTTTACCGTCATCGACATAATCAACGAAAACAACAGGATAAAACTCAGGGATAGGGGAATAAGCTGGATCGGTGCCAGAATGGGCAGGCCGGAGAAGGCCAAGGAGAGGAAGATGAAGCCGCCGGTTCAGGTGCTCTTCCCGATAGGCCTCGCCGGAGGCTCGAGCAGGGACATCAAGAAGGCCGCCGAAGAGGGAAAGGTAGCGAGCGTCGAGATAGCCTTCTTCAAGTGCCCCAACTGCGGCCACGTTGGGCCGGAGCACCTCTGCCCCCGCTGCGGAACGCGGAAGGAACTCCTCTGGCACTGTCCCAAGTGCAACGTGGATTATCCGGAGAGTGAAGCCGAAGGTTTTGACTTCCGCTGTCCTAAGTGTGGAATCGAGCTCAAACCCTACGCGAGGAGGACGATAAAGCCGTCAGAACTGCTCAGACAGGCCATGGACAATGTGAAAGTCTACGGCGTAGACAGGCTTAAAGGCGTCCAGGGCATGACTTCGGGCTACAAAATGGCCGAGCCTCTGGAGAAGGGCCTCCTCAGGGCGAAGAATGACGTCTACGTGTTCAAAGACGGTACAATCCGCTTCGATGCCACAGACGCGCCGATAACCCACTTTAAGCCCAAGGAAATAGGCACGAGCGTTGAGAAGCTCCGCGAACTCGGTTACACTCACGACTTCGAGGGGAAGCCTCTCGAGAGGGACGACCAGATACTGGAACTCAAAGTCCAGGACGTTATCCTCCCCTACGAGGCTGGAAGATACCTTCTCAAGGTGGCGCGCTTTGTTGATGACCTCCTTGAGAAGTTCTACGGCCTGCCGAGGTTCTATAACGCGGAAAAGATGGAGGACTTGATAGGACATCTCGTTATAGGCTTGGCGCCGCACACTTCAGCTGGAATCATCGGCAGGATCATAGGCTTCTCCGACGTTTTGGTAGGTTATGCCCATCCGTATTATCATGCGGCAAAGAGGAGGAACTGCGATGGAGACGAAGACGCTGTAATGCTCCTCCTCGATGCTCTCCTTAACTTCAGCAAGTACTACCTCCCAGAGAAGCGCGGCGGGAAGATGGACGCGCCCCTGGTTGTCACGACGAGGCTTGACCCGCGCGAGGTTGACAGTGAGGTTCACAACATGGACGTCGTCCGTTACTATCCCCTTGAGTTCTATCAGGCAACTTACGAGCTGAAATCTCCGAAGGAGGTAAAAGTAATCGAGCGCGTCGAGGACAGGCTTGGTAAACCCGAGATGTATGAGGGCATAAAGTTCACCCACGACACCGATGACATTGGCTTAGGGCCAAAAATGAGCCTCTACAAACAGCTCGGCGACATGGTCGAGAAGGTTGAGAGACAGCTGGCACTCGCCGAGAGGATAAGGGCTGTTGATGAGCACCACGTTGCCGAGACGATAATCAACTCCCATCTCGTCCCGGACCTTAGGGGCAACCTCAGGAGTTTCACGAGGCAGGAGTTCCGCTGTGTGAAGTGCAACACGAAGTACCGGAGGCCGCCTTTGACCGGAAAGTGCCCCAAGTGTGGGGGTAAAGTAGTTCTGACAGTAAGCAAGGGTGCGATAGAGAAGTATCTGCCAACTGCAAAGATGCTCGTTACGAAATACAACGTTAAGGACTACACCAGGCAGAGGATATGCATAACCGAGAAGGACATAAAGACGCTCTTCGAGAACGTCTTTCCGGAGAGGCAGAGGACGCTCATGGGCTTCTCTGCTGACGTCTGCGAAAAGATGATAAAAACGCGGACTGGCAGCTCGAACGGAACCAATGGCTACCTCGACGAGTTCAACGGAAAGAACGGAAACGCCTCAAAAGAGAGAAAGTCCACGGACAAAGATGGTGGAAGTGTAAAGTCTTCAAAAAGCTCTGAAAGAAAAACAACATCTCACCCCAGCTCTGGAAAGACTTCCGCTAAGGGCCGTACTCAAGAGAAGAAGGATGGGAGTAAAAGCAAAAAGAAAAGGGGGAAGGGAATTAGCCTTGATGAATTCTTCGGTTCGTGAGGTTTCCTTATTCGTTTTGGTTTATCTGCGATAGGCATATATACCATAAAATCACATTCTTTTTGATGAATGCCGGCTTCAAGCTCCTCCCCAGTGTTGCCTACCTGCGCGTTCAGAGGCAGGCCTTCATCGGCTATTCCATGCCTTTGGCTGGCTGGATAGGGGAGTATCTGGTGAACTATCAAAAACTTCCAAGACCTAACTTCCTTGGAAGGGCTGTGAGAAAGCTGGGCTTTTCTTTCGTTGGGGAGGAGAAGGACGACCGGTTTATAACCCAGTTCTTCACGAAGGGATCGGTTTCCCTAAGTGCCAGCTGGGACGTCGAGCGAGAAAGCCTCTTTCTCCAGCTCGTACCGCTCCACTCTAAGCTCTCCCGCGGCCTGACGGTCAGGGCAGAAAACATAGAGTTCTACGACCAGTACGTCGTCTCGATCGAGCCAGCGGTAAAGCTCCCGCCGGGGGTTAGGGGTATAGGGATAAACGCGCTTATCCTTGAGGACTTCTATCCGGCCGAGACCCCATACTGGGGCATGCTCCACGAGGACTGGGAGAGCGAGCTCAACCTCGTTGTGATGCGCGATGAGGTCTACGAGAGGTTCCATCGCGAGGAGTACCGCTGTCCAGTTTGCTTCTCCCCCCTTCACGGGGAGAACGGCGTTTTGAAGTGCAACCACTGCGGCTTTGTCTATGCTCCAGAGCACGACTTCGAAAGGGTTATGGAGACGTTCACGCTGGAGGAGTTCGCGTTTTAGCGGGCTTTGTACTCTTTGAGTCTTCTTAAACCATCGTTTCCTCTTGAGGTTCGTTGCCTCTGTATGTTATAATGATAACAATACCCTCTTTTTGCTTTTTTATTAATGATAACGCAAAAGGGTGTACTCGTATGGTTTTTTGGATGTTGGATGAAAGTTATAAGAATCCTTTTCAAACTACAACAATGGGGGAGCTAACATGAGAGAAGTTCCGTTCGAGGAATATTTAGAATTCATTAAAAAACACGATCACGTTATTATAGAGGATCAAAGAATAGAGATTGGAAGACCCATCCCAATCAAAACGTTTCAGCCTCAAAACTTCAAGCTTGAGACAACGACAGTATGGAGCTTCCCTGAACGTGGAAAATGGGCAACTCATCATGCAAATGCGAGATACAGAGGAAATTGGGCCCCGCAAGTTCCACGAAATCTAATATTGCAGTACACAAAGCCGGGAGATATTGTTCTAGATGCGTTCTTGGGAAGCGGAACGACGCTGATAGAGTGCAAACTCCTAGGGCGACACGGGATTGGTGTTGACATAAATTATGAGGCTTTAATGGTTGCATGGGATCGCTTGAATTTTGAGTATGATCCCCGCAAGGATTCACAGCCTACGTTAAGCCCCTACCTCGGACTAAAAGAGAGCATTGAGTGGGTGGAACCTCAAATTCGTCTCTATCACGGTGATGCAAGAAACTTAGACAAAATTGAAGACGAAAGCATAGACCTAATAGCTACCCACCCCCCTTATGCTAATATCATCGGATACACAAAAGGAGCACGTTCTCTTGTGGAGGGTGATCTCTCCAACGTTAGATCAATAGATGAGTTTGTTTCAGAAATGAAAAAAGTTGCTGAAGAGTTCTATAGGGTACTAAAACCCGGAAAATACGCGGCTATTTTAATGGGAGACACTAGACGTCACCGACATTACGTTCCTATAGCCTTCAGAGTCATGAAAGTGTTTTTGGAAGCTGGATTTATATTAAAGGAGGATATTATCAAGGTTCAGCATCATATGAGGGGTACAGAACCATGGAAAACATGGAAGAGGGACTTTTATCTGATTGCACATGAACATTTGTTCGTGTTTAGAAAACCGGGAGAAAAAGAGGAAATCAAAAAATTCCAAGAAAGTATGATGGTTTAACTTCTCCAAAGCTCAAATAGAGAGATACCATATCTTTTCGGTGCTGGTCTATTTCGGACGGCAGTTGTTATTATTTTGTCTATATCACCGTATTCACTCTGTGCGATCCATCGTATGAACCGCATAAGAAACTCTCGGGGAGGATCAAGTTTGCTTTCTTTACATCCCCGACTACCGTAATTCCAATCCTGCTCAGCCATTAATAACGAGCCATAGAAAACTGTCACATCAGAGGGATCAAGTTCCATCGAGAAAGTCATGCTCCGAACGTCTTCTAGAACTTCACTTATGTCCTCTCCATGATTAATTCGTTCAAATGCCAAAAATACAGTCTTTGCATGCTCTTCATCACTTATCCGTTTAAGGTAAAGGTCAAAGAACAACCTGACATGTGTCGGAGCAAATTCTTTTCTCCCCTTAGGATGGAGAACTACTTTAAAATCTCCAGGGCATATTCTGTCTGTTCTGACAACGTAGACCTTGGTTCCATTGGAGCCAGAATATAACAAGGCCCTTCCCCCTTCTTTAATGACCCTGCGGATCTTTTGGGTCTCCTTTATTTCTGCAGGTTTTAAATTTTGGACTATCTCAAAAACATCATCTATCTTCACGAACTTCACCAAATGTTAAAAGATGGTGGAACTTTTTAAGTAGATCGCTCTGCGATAGTTAAATATTCAACAAGCGACTTAGGGGCTACCAAAGTCCTTGATCTACCGTTGTTTACGAGAAGCTTTGCTCTTTCACGACCCACTCGTAATTCTGTGGGAACATTTGTAACAAGCATCTCTGGCACTTCACCTCTACGGTCAGCTTTTGAGTTTATTGGCCTCTTTGCGTAGATCTTGAGTACTTCAAACTCCTCTATCCCCTCATACAGCTCACGAACTGGCTTTACATAGGAGTTGCTCAGGATGAAGTAGACTCCTCTCTCATGGAGCTCAAGACACACATCTCTAAGGCGCTCCTGGTCTTCTTTGCTGAAGTCTTCTTTTGAATAGCTAGTAAAACTGGCAGTTTCTGAAACCGGGTGATAAGGAGGATCAAAATAAACCAGATCCCCTGGCTTGGCGACTTTTAGGATATAAGTGAAGTCTTCGTTGTAAATCTCTAGATTTCTCAAAACTTCACTGGCCTTTCTGAGTCGTTCTTCATCCACTATCTTAGGGTTTTTATATCTGCCAAATGGAACGTTGAACTCCCCTTTTCTGTTCTCCCGGTACAATCCGTTGAAGGCAGTTTTATTTAAGTATAAAAGCAGGCTCGCGAGTCTGATATTTGGAATCTCAAATCCGTTTCTGACTATCTCATTAAACTCAGCACGAGCCTTGTAGAAGTACTCCTTCTCGTTTTTGTGCCTCTTTGCATCTTCAATTAGTTCGTCAACATGGTCTCTGACGACAACATAAAAGTTTATGAGTTTGGGATTTATGTCGTTTATAGTCCCCTTCTTGGGCTCCATCCAAAAAGTAACCGCACCGCCGCCAAAAAACGGCTCATGGAATGTTCTATTTCTAAAGTCTTCTGGCATTAATGCAACGATTTCATGGAGTATCTGTCTCTTTCCTCCAGCCCACTTAAGGATGGGTTCTGCCATCGAGTACCTCCTCCTATCCATTAGTTAGGTCATGCCCTAATAAGGCATTCGATAAAATTACGTGCAACATAAATATAAAATTTTTGGTGCAACATAATATTCACGACCTATACTCCAGGCCCAGTCTCTTTCTAATGTAGTTAGATATGTCCAACCCCTCCTCCTGTGCCTGTTTAGAAATCGACTCATACTCCTCCTCCGTAACGCGTATTGACAACCACTTATTCCGTTTGTTTTTGGCAGCCAACGTTCTAGCTTCAATTTCCCATATTTCTTTGAGGGCCTTAGCTTTTTTCTTGAGTAGTTTGGCGTTAGTTACCCCTGAAAATTCTCTGACAAGAATTTTCTTAAAATCAGAGACCGCTTGAGGATCCCCTTCGGAGTGTCTGGCAAACTCATTTACAGCCAGTTCAACAGCAACGGTCTCATCCAAAATCCCATTATAGTTTGAAACCACTTCAAAAGCCTTAATTCCTGCGAGAGGGATTTTAAGTTTACGGGTGGTGGGGGCGCGTATTTCCAGGAGTCTACTTATAACTTGTTCGAACATGGATTTCACCAAATACAGTGCAACACAAAATCTTTTTAAGAATGATGCTTAATAAAGTTGGTGAACTCCTATGGCCTACTGGCTATGCATCACTAATCGCGACAATTGGGAGGTTGTTAAGAAAAAGAACGTCTGGGGAGTTGCGAAGAGGCACAAAAACACTATCGCCAAAGTCAAGCCCGGAGATAAACTCGTCTTTTACGTCAAGCAGGAGCGGAAGGATAAGGAAATTCTCGAACCAAAGATCGTGGGCATCTTTGAGGTTGTTAGCGAGCCTTACACAGACTCAAGCAGAATCTTCAAGAGTCCTCCTCACCTAAACGAGACCTACTCGCTAAGGATAAAGATCAAGCCCCTAAAGCTCGGCGAGCTCGACTTCAAGCCGCTCATTCCAAAGCTGAAGTTCATCACGAACAAGAAGAAGTGGAGTGGCCACCTGATGGGCAAAGCCATGAGGGAAATTCCCGAGGAAGATTATAAGCTGATTGAAAGCCTGCTTTGATTTTTCGTTTTTAATAACAATCTCGAATTTTTTGAGGGTTGTTACTCAAATTTGCGTGTGTAAAGCTTAACCAAAAGTTTCAGACTGGTTAATTGCTTCAAAACTGGTTGTACGTGTTTCATAATTTGGGAGATTTTTAGAGGGCTTTCTTGGTGAATGGGTCAATATTCTCGGGTTTCTTCCCCCCTGCGCCCTTTGGGCGCCATTGAAAGTGAACCACTATCAAAAACGGGTTTAGAGCGAAAGCCACTGAGGGTAAAGACTGCAAAAAGCACGTACAATCGTTAATGGGGCTTTAAAAACAGTCAACAACTTTCCGCCAGCGCTTTGCACAGGCAAAGTTTCTGGGGGCGTGGGGGCGTTAGCCGCCCAGATGATTAAGGAACTAAGGAAGGTGGGGAAACGTAGTTTCCCAGGTCTTATAGGAAAGCGGGGTTCGTGGGGCGAAGCCCCACTTTGGGGGTTTGAGAGTATAGGAAACTTTTCTGGCGAAAAGTTTCATCAAAGTTCGTGGTTCCTCTCAAGCAGGTAGCTTAAGAGGAATTCCATCGAAAATGCCGGAGTGAATTTGAATTTCACTCTTTGCTAATTCTCGTTTTAAGTAGAGCTCAATTTTAACCGACGCCCAAAGGGCTTCAAAGGAGAAGAGCTCCCTAAGAAGAGCAGTACTAAGGGAATTCCAATCCCAAATGGCTCGTAAAAAGGAATTCTTTGTGCTTTGGCGTCTCAAAAAAGAACCACGAACCTTGATCAAACTCAATGGGACTATTGTCCCGTGCGTTGAAGCTTCGCTTCAACGTCGTGAAGGCGAAGTTTGTTAGAATTATGGGGCCGGGGCCGGGATTTGAACCCGGGCTAGGGGATCCACAGTCCCCTGTGCTAACCAGGCTACACCACCCCGGCCATGTCCAGCTTAAGCTTTTGGGTTAGCTTTATAAAGTTTTCGCCAGAAATCCAGAAAAACGCCCCGGTAAGTCGTTATGTGGCAAGAAAAGGTGTTAGAACTGAAATTTAGCCCAAAAACAGCTGGTGAGGTGTTTTGGGATGAAAGCAAAGCGAGAGGCCCTCAAAAGCCTGTTCACCGCGATGAAAGATGGAAAGGTGGACGAGGACATAATAGAACTGCTCCTGCTCATCAACTCCATCAAGGGGATTTACACCACAAGCTCCTGCTCGGGAAGGATAGACATAATCGAGGAGCCGGCCCTTGGGGCGAAGCCCCTCTCCCGGTGGCTGGTAAAGGTCCACAGGCCCATCGAATTTGAAGAAGCCAAAGAGGCCCTCAAAGACGCGAAGAACGGTCTAATATTCCTTAAAAGCCAGCCGCCGATATTCCACGTTGTTGCCGAAGACATAGAACGGGCCAAGAAGCTCCATGAGATCGGATTGACCAGCGGCTTCAAGTACACGACATTTAAGGTCATCTCCAACCGCTACCTCGTCGAGATAAACGCCACCGAGTACCTGACGGCACCCCTCGGGAAGGACGGAAAAGTGCTCGTGAGTGATGACTACCTTCGCTTCGCCATCGAGGTCGGCAACTCCATGCTGAAACGCTCGAAAGGAAGACTCCCGCGGCTAGGGGAGAACTTCAGAAAGCTGAGGGAAGAGGTTGGCGAAGATGGGCTGTTCTACGAGCTTGTTAGGGATTTTGAAATAGAAAAGAACTGGAGAATTCCCTAGCGCATCTCGTTCCACTGCGGGTTTCCGTATCTCTCCTCAACCAGCTTTTCGGCCAGCTCAAGCTCGTAGTCGGTGAGCTCTCCTTCCTCCAGCGGAAAGGCATTGAAGAAGCTTTGCTTGAGCAGCTCGTAGGCCTCCCAGCGGTTGAGCTTTATCCCCTCTCGCTCCAGCGTTGTAACGCGCTCCCATATACTTGATATCCCTTTGTCTCTGAGCTTTTCCTTCGAAACCCTCAGAACCGTTCCGAGAATCTCTACCCTCGTAGAGTACATGAAGGTTCCGTGCTGTAAAATCACTCCTTTTCTCCTGGTCTGAGCCGAGCCGCTGATCTTCTTTCCGTTCGCTATGACGTCGTTCAGGCCGGAAAAACCCGCTTCAAGGCCGAGTTCCTTCAGGGCATCGACCAGTGGGCCGGCCAAATAACGGTAGCTGCTCTCGACGTTCCTGAGGAAGGGGTGAAAGTCCTCACCGATGACAACCGAGTAGGTTATCTCGCCGAACTCGTCGTGGAAGACGCTTCCGCCTCCTGTAATCCTTCGTACCACAGGAATACCAAGCTTCCTCGCCTCTTCAAGGTTCACGTCGTGCCTCACGCTCTGAAAGCGCCCTATGGTTACTGAACTTGGGCTGAAAGCGTAAAGCCTTACGGTGTCGGGAACCTTTCCTTCGATTCTAGCGATCATTATGGCCTCGTCTATGGCCATCTGGACCTCTGGCCTGGCAACTATGAGTGGGATGAACCTCATTGGGACCACCAGGGTTAAAAGGCATCTGGAGTTTTTAAGCCCAGCGATGATGACGCCCAAGCCCTTCCGAGGAAACGATGAGGAGAGCGGTCACCACTGAGCTTTTGTTCTTTTTTGCGTTTCCCGAAGAACCTATGTCATCCGAAGTAAAATTGTAAAAATAGAGGGTGTTTTGGAGATCGCGGGTTTTCTGGTAGCCCCGCCGGGATTCGAACCCGGGTCGCGGGATCCAAAGTCCCGCATGCTTGGCCGCTACACCACGGGGCTGCCCGGTAGAAGGAGCGACCTTTATCTTATAAAATTTAGGTTGGGTCTTCAGGAGAAAGGACAATCGATGGTGGGGGCGCGGGGATTTGAACCCCGGTCCGCGGGTTTCTCCGGGTCAGAGCTCCAAAGGCTCATCCCCGCTCAGCAAACCCGCAAGTCCTCATACCTCTGGAGCCCGCGATGATGGACCAGGCTACACCACGCCCCCATCCGGTTTTAGCTTAGCTTTGAGAGGTTTATAAGTTTTATGATTGTCGATTGTCGGAAGTTTTATTAACTTCGACTTATAAAAATATTCTGAGGTGGTTACTATGGAGGAGCCGATAGTTATTGGAAAAGACAAGTTCAGGATAAGCGAGGAGGAGACGGCTAGGAGGGAGCTCAGGGTTGTTAAGGTTCATGACGACGTTATTCAGGTTCAGGAAGAAGTTCACGGCATTATAGCCCTCGTTGGTGCGAGCTCAAGTGTCAACATCAAGAAGGACGAGCTTAAGAACCTCATCAAGGTCGCCAAGGAGAAGTTCGGCTGGGTCGACATCTGCGAGTAATCCTTTCATTTTTCCCGTTCGATTAGAATACCCGAATTTTTGACTTCTTTTTGTGTATCATCGACGGTGATATTAACGTTTTATAAGCATAAAAGTGGTCATGGTTACGGTGGTTGCCATGGCAGTTGGTGAGAAGATCACACTTAGCGTTATCAAAGCGGACATCGGCGGCTGGCCGGGACACTCCAGGGTTCATCCTCAGCTTATAGAGACTGCAGAGGAAATCCTCAGCAAGGCCAAAGAGGAAGGAACGATAATGGACTTCTACGTTGCCTACGCCGGCGATGACCTTCAGCTCATAATGACTCACAAAAAGGGCGTTGACAGTCCCGAGATTCATGGTCTCGCTTGGGATGCCTTTAAAGCTGCCACTGAAGTTGCGAAAGAGCTCGGACTCTACGGAGCCGGTCAGGACCTTCTCAAGGACGCGTTCAGCGGAAACGTCCGCGGACTTGGACCGGGTGTTGCCGAGATGGAGTTCACCCTTAGAAAGAGCGAGCCCGTAGTCACCTTCCACATGGACAAGACGGAACCAGGTGCCTTCAATCTGCCCATATTCAGGATGTTTGCAGACCCGTTCAACACGGCCGGACTGGTCATTGACCCCAAGATGCACATGGGCTTCAGGTTCGAAGTCTGGGACATCCTTAAGCACAAGCGCGTCATCCTCAACACGCCCGAGGAGCTCTACGACCTACTGGCACTCATCGGTGCCAAGAGCCGCTACGTTATCAAGCGCGTTTATCCAAAGGAGGGTCACCCGCTCCCAAAGGACGAGCCCGTTGCCGTTGTGAGCACTGAGAAGCTCTACGAGGTCGCTGGAGAATACGTCGGCAAGGACGATCCCGTCGCGATAGTCAGGGCCCAGAGCGGGCTTCCTGCCCTCGGTGAAGTCCTTGAGCCCTTCGCCTTCCCGCACCTCGTCAGCGGCTGGATGCGCGGGAGCCACAACGGCCCGATAATGCCCGTTTCAATGTGCGACGCCAACCCGACCAGGTTCGACGGCCCGCCGAGGGTCGTAGCACTCGGCTGGCAGATAAGCCCGAAGGGAGAGCTCGTCGGTCCGGTTGACCTATTCGACGACCCTGCCTTCGAGTACGCAAGGCAGAAGGCCCTGGAGATAACAGAGTACATGCGCAGGCACGGACCCTTCGAGCCGCACCGTCTACCTCTGGAGGAGATGGAGTACACCACCCTTCCGGGCGTCCTTAAGAGGCTTGAAGAAAGGTTTGAGGACATCGAATGATATCCAATTTCCTTTTTGTTCATTTTGTCCGTGTATCTTTCTAATCACCAACGTTTTTATATTCCTACGCCCTATTCGCTAGGCTAGAGCGGAAGCCTTAAATATTCTTCAAAAAAGACATAACACCCAGAGTGATACAAAGGGGTGAGAGCATGAGGTTCACGGTGCTTCATTTGAAGCTGGACGAGAAAAAGGTAGAGAGTGAGAATTTCGAGAAGGATGGAGTTTACGGTATCATAGACTACGGCCTTGAGCTCCACGAGAAGCTCGAAACTCACAGCATAGACCCCTATGACCCGAAGAACGTCGTCGTAATGGGCATGGGACCCTTCTCGGGCTCAATCTTACCCGGAGCCCACAGGCTCATGTTCTTCTTCCGCTCACCACTCTACGGAACGCTCTTCCCATCGGCTATGGGTGGAGCCGCTTACGCCTTCAAGAACGTCGGTGTTGATTTCGTTACCTTCGAAGGCAAAGCTGAGAAGCCAGTTGTCGTTATCCTCTACAACGACGGCGAGAACGTGAGGGTCGAGCTACACGAGATAGAACTTGAGAGGCTCATCGAGATATGGAAGGGTTATAAGGGCGAAGAAGGTGTCTATGCACTCACCCAGTACCTCATAGATACCTTCGGTGAGCGCTTCGACTTCGAGTACAGGATAGCGGTCGTCGGGCCTGCCGCACTCAACAGCAATTATGGCGCCATATTCTCCCAGACCCTCAGGAAGGGCAAGCGCGTTGAGGGAAGCGAGGACTGGGCCGCTAGAGGAGGCTCTGGCTCCGTTCTCTTGCGTGCCCACAACGTCGTCGGAATAATCTTCGGCGGAAAGCCTAGGAAGAGGGCCTTCCCGGGAGAGGACATCTCATCGTTCAGAACGGCGAAGGAGATAGTTGAGGGCATCCACAAGAAGCCCTACAACGACATCATAGCGGAGAAGACCGTCAAGTACAAGTACAACCCTAAGCTGAAAACGGGCGGAACCTTTGGAGGGAACTACCCAGCTGAGGGCGACTTCGTTCCCATCCTGAACTGGCAGATGCCTTACATACCCAAAGAGGAGCGCATAAAAATCCACGAGGCCATAATGAAGTACTACTGGGAGCCCTTTAACAAAGAGGCCATAGAGACCAAGAACTGGACGAACTGCGGCGAACCGTGTCCCGTTGTGTGTAAGAAGTACGCCAACGGGCACCACATTGAGTACGAGCCGAGGGAAGCCAACGGCCCGCTCAGCGGCGTTATAACCCTCCGCGCGAGCGACATAAGCGTTCCGGCAGTAGATGCGATGGGTTTTGACGCGATAGAGTTCGGTGGAACCACCGCCTGGGTTCTCGAGCTGGTTCACCGCGGACTGCTCAAGCCAGAGGAAGTCGGCCTAAGCGATAAGCCCGACTTCACGAAGGATGCCTTACTTGAGAGACCCGTCGAGGCGAGCGAGAAGAACGCTAAACTGGTCGCTGAGCTAGCCCACCGCGTTGCCTTCGCAGAAAACGAGATAGCCAAGATACTCGGTCTCGGAAAGAGGAAAGCCAGTGTAATCCTCGACGAGAAATTCAAGGACAGGCTCAAGTATGGGGAGAGCTTCAAGGACTATGCAGTCTTTACACCGCTCGGTGAGGACGGTGAGATGACTCCAACGATGTACTGGGCCATCGGAAACTACATTCCGCTTCCGGTACAGGGAAGATACTGGACGTTCTACCAGTTCGGCGTCTTCCTTGAGCCGGAGGAGCTTGCCCAGAAGATCATAGCGAGCGCCCTCTGGGAGTTCTGGTACGACAACATCGGCTGGTGCCGCTTCCACCGCGGCTGGATGAAGCCCGTCCTTAAGGCGCTCTTCATGGACGCCTATGGGGAGAACGTAGACATGGAGGAGCATGCGAGGAAGCAGATAAAGAGGCTCATAGAGTTTGCCAAAAAGGCAGGCTACACCCCGGTCTTCTGGGACAGCATGCGCGTCATAGACCTCGTCGCCAGGGGAAGCGAGGAGTTCGGAAACGAGCGCTGGGCTGAGCGCTTTAAGATAGACAAGGTCGGCACCGCCAAGGAATACCTCGAAAAGGTTCTCGACGCCTACAGCAGGGAGCTTGGGGTTGAGTGGAGGCTCTGAACAATTCTGCCCCTCGATACCCTTTTATATTCTCTCTTCTCCAGTCTTTCAGGTGGTATAATGAGGGCAGTGGTCATAGGCTCTGGAATCGGAGGGCTTTTGACTTCCTCCTTCCTCGCCAAGAGCGGCTACGAAGTTACGGTCCTCGAGAAGGCACCTTACATCGGTGGTCGCTTCACAAATCTGAACTACAAAGGCTTTGGCCTCTCCACCGGGGCATTCCACATGCTTCCACACGGAGAGGACGGGCCCTTAGCTTATCTTCTCAAGCTCCTCGGTGCGAACGTCACGATAGTGAACTCCGACCCAAAGGGCATGATCTTCTACGAGGGGAAGACCTTCCACTACCGCGACGGCTGGAAGTATCTAAGCTGGCGTGAGAGGGCCAGGGCGATGAAACTTCTTGCGGATGTAAAGAGAAACAAACTACCAACCGGCGAAGAGGCAGAGATGAGCGGGAGGGAGTGGATAAGGGAGAAACTCGGCGACAACGAGTTCGTTGATCTCTTCATCAAAAGCTTCCTCGGCTGGGCCGACAGCATTCTTGACGTTCCCGCTGGAGAGCTAGCGAGGGAGATAAAGGCCGCTTTGAAATGGGGCGGACCTGGTCTCGTTAAGGGTGGCTGTAAATCTGTAACTGGCGAGCTGGCGGGGCTCACCGAGAAAAACGGTGGAAGAATCCTCACGAGGAAGAAGGCCGTCGAGATTGACCCAGAGGAAAAGAGGGTTTTCACGGCCGACAACGAGGAATTCACCTATGATATTCTGATTTCCAACGTTGGAATAAAGGAGACCGTCGAGCTCATAGGAAGGGACAACTTCGACCGGGATTACCTAAAGCGCGTTGACTCGCTTAGACCGAGCGAGGGTATAAAGTACAACGTCGCCCTAAAGGGCGAACCGAGGATAGGGAACACCGTCGTCTTCACCCTTGACACGGAGAGGATAAACGGCTACAACGAGCCGTCCAGTATTTCCCCGGAGCTTGCCCCTGAGGGGTACACACTGATAATGCTCCACCACGCCCTCCAGAGCAGAAACGTCAGGGCCGAGCAGAGGAAGGGAATCGAGGACATCTACAAGATCTTCCCGAACCTCGACGAGGAGGGAGAAATCCTTCTAATCCAGACTTACCTCGACGGAAACCCCGTAAACAGGGTCGCCAGTGGACAAACTGTGGAAGACTTCCCGATTCGGGATGTTTACATCGTCGGCGACGCCTACAAGCTCCCCGGCGGAATCGAGGTTGATGGCATAGCCCTCGGAGTGATGAGAACCCTTGAAAGGCTCGGTCTCGGCAGTTTCTCGGAATGGTATCTCTGAGCCTTTATTTTACCTTTGTAAATATGGGCATGGGTAAATCGAACCTTTTTCTAATGGACACCTCAGGCACCTAACGAACGTTTTTATGCTCCTAATCGGAATTGTTCATCCCGGAGGTGAGGGGTATGAAAAAGAGAGTGGTCATAGCCCTTGGCGGTAACGCAATCCTTCAGCGAGGCCAAAAAGGTACCTACGAGGAGCAAATGGAGAACGTGAGAAAAACAGCTAAGCAGATAGCAGATATAATAGAGAAAGGCTACGAGGTCGTCATCACCCACGGAAACGGGCCGCAGGTTGGCGCTCTTCTCCTTCACATGGACGCCGGCCAGCAGGTTCATGGCATCCCGGCCCAGCCCATGGACGTTGCCGGGGCCATGACACAGGGTCAGATAGGATACATGATCCAGCAGGCGATAGCGAACGAGCTGAGGAGGAGAGGAGTTGAGAGGCCGGTGGCGACGATAGTAACTCAGACCCTTGTGGACAAGGACGACCCCGCCTTCCAGAACCCGAGCAAGCCAGTCGGTCCGTTCTACGACGAGGAAACCGCCAAGAAGCTCGCTAAGGAGAAGGGCTGGACGGTCATTGAGGATGCCGGGAGGGGATGGAGGAGAGTTGTCCCCAGTCCCGATCCAAAGGGCCACGTCGAGGCGCCGGTGATAGTCGACCTCGTAGAGAAGGGCTTTATCGTCATAGCCAGCGGTGGCGGAGGTGTTCCAGTAATAGAAGAGAACGGCCAGCTCAGGGGCGTCGAGGCCGTTATAGACAAGGACCTGGCCGGCGAGAGGCTGGCCGAGGAGGTAAAAGCCGATATATTCATGATTCTGACCGATGTGAACGGTGCAGCGATAAACTTCGGTAAGCCTGATGAGAAGTGGCTTGGAGAGGTCACCGTGGAGGAGCTGAGGCGCTATTATGAGGAAGGGCACTTCAAGAAGGGCAGCATGGGTCCAAAGGTTTTAGCAGCCATAAGGTTCATCGAGTGGGGCGGTGAGAGGGCTATCATAGCATCTTTAGACAGGGCCGTTGAAGCCCTGGAAGGAAAGACTGGAACGCAGGTTGTTAGAGGCTGAGCTGGACTATATTTTCTATGTGCCTCTATATTCCCTATATTCGTAACTATATTCTACTGCGGCAAGATATTTATAGAGCACTCATTACCCAGTTCTGGTGAGCGGGATGGATCCATGGCTGCTGATAACGATAGTCCTGGGTTTTGCCATGGCTTGGGCAATAGGTGCCAACGATGCCGCGAACTCAATGAGCACCGCCGTTGGGGCGAAGGCGATAACGCCGAAACAGGCCGTCATCATAGCGGGAATACTGGAGTTCACAGGTGCCTACTTCTTCGGGAAGAGCGTTACCGAGACAATAAGGAAGGGAATCCTCGACCCAACTATGATAACCGATCCGAACGTTCTCATCTATGGTTCTGCTGCAGCACTCTTGGCTGCTACGATATGGCTGGTTATAGCGACGAAGTTCGGACTTCCGGTCTCAACAACCCATTCAATCATTGGGGGAATAGTCGGCTACGGAATCGTCTACGCGGGAACAGCGATAGTCAACTGGGGCAAGATGGGTCAGGTTGTCCTGAGCTGGATCCTTTCCCCCATTATCGGAGCCCTTATGGCATTCCTCATATTTAAAGCTATGACTAGAAGCATTTTTGAAACTAAAGACCCGGTTAGGAATGCCCGTATCTGGTCTCCGTTCTGGATAGGCCTTGCCTTTGTGGTAATCGGAACGATGTTCTACATCAAAGTCCTCCACGGGGGCGACCTCAAGGCGGGCGTGATGATGTACGGCCTCCCCGCGGGCGTTGTTACTTTCATCGTGACATACCTCTTGATAAAGCTCCGCTTCAGGAGTGCAGACCCCCTCATAAACGTCGAGAGCATCTTTAAGAAAGCCCAGCTCGTGACTTCAAGCTACGTTGCCCTGGCACACGGTTCCAACGACGTTGCGAATGCAATAGGGCCGGTAGCGGCCGTCTACGCCGTCGCCACTATGGGCCTCAGCGGAATGCAGGTGCCGGTTCCCAGATGGATACTGGCGATGGGCGGTCTTGGAATAACCATTGGCGTGGCCACCTACGGGTACAAGGTTATGGAGACCGTCGGGAAGAAGATAACCGAACTGACCAACACGAGGGGGTTCACAATACAGTTCTCCGCCGCGACCGTCGTTCTCGTCTCAAGCTGGCTCGGCCTTCCAATATCCACAACTCACGTCGTCGTTGGGGCGGTTATAGGCGTCGGCCTCGCCAGGGGAGTAAAGGCAATAAACAAGGACATCGTTAGGGATATAATAATCTCCTGGTTCGTTACCGTCCCGGTCGCCGCTTTGATCAGCGCGGCCATATTCAAAATCCTGATGCTCGTGGGGTGATAACATGCAGGTCTGGACAAAGCTCTTCGCGAAGAGCCCATTTAAGCCGCTCATAAAGCACTCCGAGGTAGTGCTCAACACGGTTGAGACCCTCGAGAAGGCCCTCCAGGCGTGGGAGAGGGGAGACTACGAGGAAATGAAGAGGTTAGCGGTCGAGGTGGACAGGCTTGAGGATGTCGCCGATAAGATAAAGGAGGAAATCCGCGACTCGCTCAGCTCAAAGCTCATGATGGCCGTAGCCAGAGAGGACGTCCTCATATACCTCCACATGCAGGACAAGGTGGCCGACGCCGCCGAGGACACCGCCAAGTGGCTCCTCGTGAAGAAGCCCGGCACGATTCCGGCTGAGATCAAGGATATAATAATCCGGATGGGGGCAGAGAGCATAAAGGCAGCAAAGCTCGTCCACAAGGCGATAGTCCAGATGGATCGGGTTATAGAGAGCGGCTTCTCGGAGAACGAGATAAAGGCTGAGTACGAGATAATTCACAAGATAGAGGGTGTTGAGAGCAAAATAGACGGGCTTGACACCGAGCTAATGCAGAAGGTCTTCGAGATGGCAGACAAGCTGAGCTGGGGCGACGGTTTCTACATCCTCAACATAGCCAGAACCCTCAGCAACATCTCGGACAAGGCAAAAGATGCGGCCGAGAGGATAAGGCTCATGATGAACAAGTGAGCTTTTTTCTAATCTTTCCGGAAGAATAGCAAGGGGAAGAACGAGAGGTTCAGATGGCTATCATCGTCGAGGTCATCTGGATCTCGGGCATGCGCCTTATCTTCTCGGTTATGAAGTGGTCAAGGTCCTTGAGGGTCTCGGTCTCGACCTTAACGACGAGGTCGTACTCTCCGTAAACGACGTAGGCCTCCTTGACTTCGGGCATGGCCAGAAGCTTCTCCATGACTTCCCTTTCCTTTCCAGCGGCAGTAACCATCAAAATAAAAGCCGTCACCATTGGCTATCACCAAAACTATTTTATCTCGGGGGTATTTAAGTTTATCGAGGCGTATGTTCGAGCACCTGATACCTAGACCAACAGTAGAGGCCATCATGGAGCATCTGGAGGAACTGGGGATAGGGGAGCTGACCCCCTTCTCCAAGGGAACCACCAGTCTGGTTTTTACCGGAAACCTCGGGGAGAAAAAAGTGGTTGTCAAGCTTCAAAGGCCAGATTCCCCCCGGAACAACTTTGAGAGGGAGGCAAAGCTGATACGGGTGGTGTCAAAGTTTGGAATAACACCCCCTTTGCTTTTCACCGGGGTGTTCAAAGGCCTGAACTATATGGTTCGGGAGTTCGCTTCCGGCGAGCCCATTCTGTACGCCGATCTTGAGAAGTCCCATATAATCGAGATAGCGCTCAAAACAGCCCTTCTGGATAGGCTCGGGTTAGATCACGGCCAGATTCAGGGAGGAAAGCATATAATAATCGGGAAGCGCGTTTACTTTATCGATTTCGAGAAGGCCGGCTGGAGGAAGCCAAGGAACCTTACCTCGGCGATGGCGATGATGTTTTTGGGGGACAATTCAATAGCCAAGAGGGTCAGGGAAAAGTTTTCTCTTGATCGTGATTTTCTTGACGAACTTAGAGATGAACTGAGGGAATACAAAAAAACTGGAAGGCTCTCAGGAATTTTGAGGTTTCTCTCCAGACTTTAGCCTGTCCGCTATAAGGGCCAGCACCGGAACTACGATTGCAAGGGTTATCAGGCCGAGCCTTGGATCCCAGAGGTAGTTGAAAAGGAGTATCACACCGATGGCTATTAGTATCATAAGGAAAAGATCCCTGTCGTAAAGCCTCGATTTTGCCAGTATGTTCTGGTGTCTGGCAACGTAGGCCAGATAAGCCGGAATGCCAAGGGCCGCAAAAACCACCCCATAGTAAGTTTTGAAGATCACAGAGATTAATATCCCAGCCGTGAATATTATCCCGACCACCGTCGTTTCTTTCATTTCGCCACCTCCCCGGGGTTAACGTTAAATACTTTTAAGTCTCTCCATCATACAGGTGATAGCGTTATGAGCGACATCGAATGGAATGAGAAGACCTTTTCTAAGTTCGCCTACCTCGGCGACCCGGGGATAAGGGGCAGCTTTGTCGCCTACACTCTTACGAAGGCAAATCTCGACGACGACAAGTATGAGAACACAATAGTCGTTGAGAACCTCGAAACCGGGGCTAGGCGCTTCGTCGAGAACGCCTCGATGCCCAGAATTTCTCCAGACGGCAAAAAACTCGCCTTCATGAGGCCCAACGAGGAGAAGAAGGCAAGTGAGATATGGGTCGCTGACCTTCAGACTCTCAGCGCCAAGAAAGTTCTCACAGCCAAAAACGTCCGCTCAGTCCAGTGGAACGACGATTCTAGGAGACTGCTTGTCGTCGGCTTCAAGAGGCGTGATGATGAGGACTTCGTCTTTGACGATGATGTCCCGGCGTGGTTCGACGGCATGGGCTTCTTCGACGGTGAGAAGACAACCTTCTGGATACTCGACACGGAGAGCGAGGAGGTCATAGAGAGCTTTGAAAAACCCCGCTTCAGTTCCGGCCTTTGGCACGGCGATTCCATAGTGGTCAACGTCCCGCACCGCGAGGGTTCAAAGCCGGCCCTCTTCAAGTTCTGGGACATCTACCTGTGGAAGGACGGGGAAGAGGAGAAGCTCTTCGAGCGCGTTTCCTTTGTGGCGGTTGATTCCGATGGGAAGGTTATCCTCCTCCGCGGAAAGAGGGAGAAGAGGTTCATGAGCGAGCACGACTGGCTCTACCTCTGGGATGGAGAGCTTAGGCCCGTTTACGAGGGGCCGCTCAACACCGGACAGGCCAAGCTCGACGGAGGAAAGGTCTACTTCACGCTCGCGAATGCAGGAAGGGTGAACCTATACCTCTGGGACGGCGATGTTAAGCAGATAACGGCCGGCGACCACTGGGTGATGGGCTTCGACGTTCACGACGGAAGGGTCGTTGCCTTAATCGAAACCGCAACGAGGCTGAGGGAGCTTTACATTTACGACGGCGAGCTTAGACAGCTGACCGACTACAACGGGCCTATCTTCGCCAAGCTGAAGACCTTCGAGCCGAGGCACTTCCGCTTCAAGAGCATTGACCTAGAGATAGACGGCTGGTACATCAAGCCCGAGCTGAAGGAAGAGGAGAAGGCCCCGGTGATAGTCTTCGTCCACGGTGGGCCTAAGGGAATGTACGGCCATTACTTCAAGTACGAGATGCAGTTGATGGCGAGCAAAGGCTACTACGTTGTCTTCGTGAATCCACGCGGCAGCAACGGCTATGACGAGGACTTTGCCCTCAGGGTTCTTGAGAGAACAGGTTTAGAAGACTTCCAGGACATAATGAACGGCATCGAGGAGTTCTTCAAGCTCGAGCCGCAGGCAGACCGCGAGAGGGTTGGAATAACGGGCATAAGCTACGGCGGCTTCATGACCAACTGGGCCTTAACGCAGAGCGACCTCTTTAAGGCAGGGATAAGCGAGAACGGAATAAGCTACTGGCTCACCAGTCATGCGTTCTCTGACATAGGCCTCTGGTACGACGTGGAGGTGATAGGCCCGAACCCGCTGGAGAACGAGAACTACAGAAAGCTAAGCCCGCTTTTCTACGCGAAGAACGTTAAGGCTCCGATCCTGCTCATCCACAGCCTTGAGGACTACCGCTGCCCGCTCGACCAGAGCCTCATGTTCTACCACGTTCTCAGGGACATGGGGAAGGAAGCCTACATCGCGATATTCAGGCGTGGTGCTCATGGCCACAGTATCCGCGGCAAGCCAAAGCACCGCTCAAAGCGCTACAAGCTTTTCATTGAGTTCTTTGAGAGAAAGCTGAAGAGATATGAGGAAGGTTTTGACGTCGAGAAGATACTGGATGGAAAAAAGGAGTGAGGATGGCCGTCGATAATAGGCTTTGCGATAGCGATAGCCAGGAGCTTCAAGCTCAGAAGGGAGATAGCCCAGTTCATGGATTGCTACACGAATCTGGAGGCTTTCGAGGAGTTGGAGGAAGTCGGGGGCATCTAATCCCTTTCCTTTTCCGGTTTTCTCGCAACAACTCCGAGCGCTTTCTCAACCTTTTTGACTCCAGCAAAACCGACCTTCCTTAGACGTTCCATAACCCCTTTCTGGAGGTCTTTTTTCCTGTACCTCTTTCCGGGATTGCCAACGTAGTGGAAGAGCCTCCCCCCGGGCTTTAGAATCCTGAACAGCTTATGGTAAAACTCTTCTGAATACAAATGACCGGCTAGAGAGAAGCGGGGAGGGTCGTGAATGATTGCATCAAAACTTTCGTCCCTGAACTTCTTAACGACTTCGAACGCGTCTCCCTGGATCACCTGTATTTTTCCCCCACTGAACAGTTCTCTGCTCCAGGGGTTTATCCTGGCGAGCTCCATAACGTTGGGGTCCTTCTCAATCGTTATTACGTAGGCTCCCCTCTTTGAGGCTTCGATGGCGGTATAGCCGAGCCCCATGCATGTGTCCAGAATAGTTTCCCCTTCCTTTGGCTTTACTGAGTCAACTTTGTTCCTCGTATCCTGGAGGGGATTTACGTCCTTCGTTCTGTGCATTCTTATCCCATTTATCTCTATCGTCGGAGGAATCGTGGGTACTAGCTTGTAGAAGCCATTTTCTCCTGCTATTGCGGCCTTGTAAACTTCTCCCCGGGAAACGAAATAAACAGTTTTGCTGTCCTTTGCGATCTTTTTTATTATGTCCCACTCAACCAAACTTCCGTCGGGGAAAATAACCCCCTGCTCCGTTGTTTTAACTTCCTGAGTCCTGTTGGTTTTTCTGAGGTCAAGGTTAAGCTTTACAATCCCCTTTGAGCTGAGAAGAATCCACGCTTCCCTGAACGTTAGGTAGTAGGCTTCCTGCATGGTATCCACTGAGGGGTGCACGTTAAAAATGCTTCGCTATTTTGGCTCAAGAATGTTTCCTTCTTCGTCTGTATTAATTGACTTGAGTATTTTTATCTCCCCTCTCTCGTTTATGCGTAGGACCCGTGTAAAGCACTCCTCCAGGAGTGCAAGGTATTTTCTGTTAGCAATTTCGAAGTTAACAAAGTAAAAAGTGGTTCTGCTTGGATCTCCAAGGAATCCTGCTGCTGTATTTGCAAGGTAGAGGATGAAGGAGGGCTTGTTGTCCTGTAGGGGGATTACTCTCTCGGGGTTAATGATAAACGTCGTTACGCCTTTGTTCTCATGGTAGTATCTGGTCAGCTTCGAGAGGAAACGCGTCATGAATATCCCCGGATCTTCGTGAGGATCGACTTCTAGTATCTTTTTGCCCCATTCAGAGGTCCCTCCTGCCTTTACCCTGTCCAGCTTTTCAAGTGGGACGTCCAAGTTTGCTGCCTTTAGCTGACGGAATACTGGTAGGGCTGAGTCCAATACATCGATTACTAGGATGTTTTTCCATTCTTTTTCCTGTCCAATGAGATAGAACAAAAGTGGATAAAGAGATACTGCGGAGTGCTCTATCAGAACGCTTTCTCCAGGAGTTATCGTCTTTATATACTCGCTGAACTTCATTCGACCCAACCCCACGGCGACTTTACTACCTCAAGGGTATCCCTCTTCAGGCGAAGTACGTAGTCACTGTCCTGCTCTAGGCTCTTTGTGAGGTAATCACTAGCCACGGACACGTTGAGGAAGATAACGTCCCTGAGGTCTTCGCTTTTCAGATATCTGCGGTTTATCCTTTCGAAGTACCTTTCAAGCTTGGGAGGATCGTCGAGGAAATTGAACACGAACTTCTCCATTCCAAGGACAATCGTGTGTTTTCTGCTTTCCTTTGGAACCTTTCTGGCTACCTGGGCGTACTTTGCCATATGATACTCAAAGTCCTCTATCTCGGAGACCTCTCCAATTACTCTGCCGAGTCTCAGCTTTCCAAGCTCTTTTATCACGGGTATATCGTCTATCCCTACAGTCTCTCCTTCGAACTCGAGTTGTTTCACGAAGATGTTTAGTGTTTCTCCTATGTCCACTATCATTGGTCTGATCCCCATTTTCCTCCAGAATTCCAGGACTTCCCTGAACACAACCTCCGGGTGGTCTAGGGAGGAATACTCGATTAGAACTATTCCACCGAACCTTTCGACTTTTTTCAAAACGTCCCTTATCATAACCCTCTCCTGATCTCTAATTTTAGTCTTTGGGTCTTTTATCTTTTTCTCCTCGAAAACCTTTCTTCAAGAAGGTAATGAGACTTTATATATGCTAAGAGGTATACAAAAAAGTTTATTTATTGCCCTGTTGTATGTCAATAGGAGGTATTGTCATGGATTTGTCTTCACAGGAGAGAATATCCACCGGCGTCAAGGGTCTGGACGATCTCATCGAAGGCGGTCTCGTAAGGGGTAAAGTTTACTTGGTTACAGGCCCTCCCGGAAGTGGAAAAACAACCCTGGGAATGCACTTTCTCATGGAGGGTGCAAAGAACGGTGAAACCGTGGCCTACGCTTCCCTTGTTCACAACCCGGATGACGTTGTCAAGGACATGACACGTTTTGATCCCTCCATAAGGTTCTACGTGGGCTCGAAGAAGCTCTTACTCTTTGATCTGGGTCCGGTTCTGTGGAGAGAGTCCTCTCATGTTCCAACATGGAAAAGCGTTCTTTTCAGGCTTAGGGAGATAGCTGAGGAGAATAAGGTTTCAAGGCTCGTTATAGATCCTGTTACTGCTATAGAGTTTTCCATCGGTAATCCTGCCGAAAAGAGAGCTGAACTAGCCCGTTTTGTTAGAGGCCTTGAGGATATGGAGGTTACAACACTCCTCATAGCCGAGATGACGGATCTCAATAGGTACACTGAGGAGCACTATCTGGTTAGCGGAGTAATAATGCTCCACTACTTCCTTTCGGGCGGGAAGATGGTCAGGGGTCTTCAGATACTCAAGATGAGACGAACCAGACACGGAAACGGCATCTACCTAGCTGAATTTACAAATAAGGGTCTTGTCGTTTATCCGGATAAGAGTCCTTTAATAAAGTGAGCTACTGGTTTGATCTGTGGATTCTGTCTCTGATATTTCTCTTTTGAGTGCCCCCGGTACTTCTTGGTTTCTAATATTCCTCATCAGTAATCTCGACGGCGGATCTCGGCCTGTCCGTTATGACCTTGTAAACTTTAATGTAGCCTGCCTTTTCAAGGACTTTGAGGTGGGAATCGAGGTTGCCCGGTGTTATTTCCAGAACCTTCTGGAGGTCTTTAAAGGGCCCCCTTCCCCTAGGCAGCAGATAGATCGTAATGGCCAGCCTCGTCGGATTTCCGAGGACGTGGTTCTTTGTTAGCTCCCTGATGGCTTCCATGCCATCACCGTTCGATTGTTCTGAAGGCGGAGGAGAGGTACCAGAGGACTGTCGCCGAGAAGCCCAACGCGACGAGAAAGCCCGCCCAGGCTATTGCCCCGCTCTCCATCCCCATGGCCAGGTGTATTCCCAGCGCAGGCGGCAGAAAAGGCCGGGACTATCTCACACTCTGCCTCCTCATAGCGGGCGAACACCAGCCACATTCCGAATATTGAGACCGTTATATGGGTTGGGAAGCCCACCGCCAGGCTGGCATCTAGAATAACGCCGAGGTTTATCCTTGGAACGATGACCCACCCAAGACAGTGCCCGCTGTCCACGAGAGCACCATGAGTATCGTGCCAGTTTTCAATACCTCCACTTCCCTTCCGGTAACTTTCCCACGCCTCTTGAACCTCTTCCAGACCCTTCTCGTGAACGTCATAGCTATAGCGAAAGCCACTGGCCAGTAGATTAAGTTAAAGCGCCAGCTTACCTCAAACAGTCCCAGTATTACGTAGTAGAAGAGCATTACGGAGATCCACGCCCCGAAGTTCCTGGCACCGTACATCTTTCCGACCGCTATCAGCTTCCCCTCAATCCTCTCAAGCACGTCCTTGAGTTCCTTTACCTCTTCCATTCCCATCACTAATTTAGGATAGAGTCTTCCCCTATTTATAGCGTAGAGTTTCTCTGAAATTCAGAGAACGTCCTGTAGTTGGGGAATGTGTAGAGCGCTTTGGAGAGCTTCTTTGGTGGAGAAGGAGCCTGATGAGGACAAACAGCCAAGACAAAAGCCCTCACGAATTTAGACATGCTCAATCACTCGTTGGAATAACTTTGGGGATTAAAGTTAAATACTCTTGGCGTTTATAGTACTTAAGGTGGTATAGCATGGAAGTCCTGAGTACCGGGATCCCCGTTCTCGATGAGGCCCTTGGTGGGGGCTTACTCGAAGACAGCAACCTTCTCATAATTTACGACACCTACTCCAATGGCTGGGCGCTTGCCTTTGAAATCCTGAGAAACAGAATCACGGAGGGCGACTTTGGGGTCATCTTAGACTCTGTTCTCCCCCTCACCCCCTTGAAGATGGAGCTTGGAATGCTGAACTTCGACGTTGAAAAGGAGGGAAGGGCTGGGAACCTGGCAATAGTGGATGTATTCTCCTCTTTTCACAAACTGGACTACGGTGAGGATTACGTTTACACCGACTCCACACTGGATTCCGCGACTTTTCTCCCCAAATACCTCCACCTCTACCGCAGGATTCTGGAGGAAAGGATCCATGAGAGAAGGCCCATAGGGATAGACGTAACAGTAGATGGTCTGGCATTCCTTCTTGGAGAGGAGAGTACTATCAAACTTTTCCAGAGCCTGATGGCGCTGAAAGAGAAGGCAAGAATGGAGGAGAAAAGGAAACGACCGATTAATATTCTTCTTCTTAATAGGGGGAGGGCATCAGATAAGCTGGTATCGTGGATAGCGCTCTACAGCCAGTACGTTATCGAGTTCTGCTCCTCCTCGGATTCTATCAAGGAGACGATGATCCTAAGGAAATCCACTCTCCCGGAGTTCAAGCCTAGAGAAGGCGGCTACCGCTTCCGGATAGAGAACGGGCGGGTTATAATCGAATAACTAGCCCCCTGCCCTTGAACGCATGAGGAACTCCATAAAGCGCTTTATCTCCTTTTGATCTCCTCGTATCAGAACCCGGTTGAGGGGTATGCCGTTCCTCTCAGTTCTTCCCAGGAGTGTCAGGCTAACCTTTGCCCCGCTCCTCTCCCGGATTTCGTTGAGTTCTTTTAGTGGAATTGGAGTTTCGATGATTCTCAACGGAAAACCCTCTCTTCACTCCACCCTAAAGGTCAGCCCCTTCTCCCTCGCCTTCCTCTCGACCTGGAGGCGGAACTGGCAGGCCTTGCATATCTCCCCGGTTGTCGGCTGGCCGCATATCTTACAGCGGTTGAGCTCGCTCGTCTTCTTCGTGTAGGTCTTTGCTATAAGAGGGAAGAGCTTGTCGTAGCTCCTCAGAATTTGGTACTTCGTTCCCGGGTGCCTCTCCTCCATCTCGTTGAGCCAGTCCCTTATCTCGGCCCTGAATGCCTCAACAGCGTAGGGGCACTCGCTTAAATCGACTTCAATGTTGTTCAGGACAGCATACAGAACAATCTCCTTTTCGGGAATCTCACGGAGGGGCTTAATTCTCGGGACCAGCTCAGGATGAATCTCCTCGTAGTAGGGGCCGGTTCTCCCGAGTCTCGCTATATCGCCCCTCAGAATGTTCATGAGGAACATTTGGACTTCATCGTCGAGGTTGTGTCCAACTGCCAGCTTATCGGCTTCAACGTCTTTGGCCGCGTAGTTAAGGAGCCAGCGCCTCCAGACGCCGCAGTAGGAGCAAGCTCCAACGCGTTCGCCTCTCTCGAAGCTCCCCATTACCTCAACGGTCTCGTCGAGGGTGAAGCCGATGTATTCCTTGAAAGAATAAATTCTGTGCTCTATTCCCAGTTTCTTCGCGTTTCTCTTCGCTATCTCGACGCTTGCCGGCCTGTAGCCGGCTATGCCCTCGTCAATTGTTATAGCAACCAGCTCGAAGGGGAACTTCTCGCGGAGCTTGGCTAATAGGTGCATCAGAACGACGCTGTCCTTTCCACCAGAAACGCCAGCGGCTATCCTCTCGCCCTTCTCTATGAGACGGTATTTTTTCACCGTTTCCTTGAACTTCTTTTCAACCATCTCGTTGAAGTGCTTGTGGCAGTAGTACCTACCAGTGTAGCGTGCGTGATAAACCGCCGGCCTTCCGCACTTCGAGCACTTCATTACCTCACCGCACCAACTTCAGGAAAATCGTTTAAAACTATTTGTCTAAATATAATGTTTGGGGATGTTTATGTTTGGAGAAAAAATAATTCCGACCGGAATACCTGAGTTCGATTCCCTCCTCGGCGGAGGGCTCTTGGATGATAGTACTCTCCTCATAGTCTACGGTACTCACTCTTTTGGCTGGGCCCTGGGAGTTGAAGTTTTTAAAAGGCTTATCTCCAGCGGAGGCTTTGGTATAGCAACCAATTACTCTTTTCCGGCCCTCTTACTGGAGCGCTATTCTAACACCGTTGGTTATGACGTTTTTAAAGATGGCCTCGAAGGAAAGCTGGCTATAATAGACGTCTTTGGTAGCCTAAACGAGCTGACCTCCTCCTCGCCGTAAACGGCGAGGGTTCCAATGAGTTAACCCTCGCCAAGCTCGGGGAAGTTTGAGGGGCTTCATCAAAGCCCAACAAAGATGGGCTTTTCAGCCCCTCTGGCCGAGTCTTCGGCCAATTACCCCTCCTCTGAGCGTAAAACTCGCCCAGACTCGGGGTTATCGTTTTTACCGCTTTTTTCAAAATATTAAAAGCACCAACCAAGTCAGCGTTAAACACAAGCCCCGTCGCGGGACACTTAAATAACCCACGAACAAACCTCGCCCCCTCGTGAGGCTTCCCGCAGACCGGGCAAAGCTTGGAAGTAAAAGCTTCATCAACAACCACAACACTAATACCATACTCTTCCGAGACTTCCTTGAGACGCTTAATAACATAATTAAACCGCCAGACGTGAGAGAGGAGGAAATTCTGCCTTTTGCCCTTATCCGAGTTCCTGCTGATCCCCTTCGGGTAACCGACGACAATCTTCGAAACTCCGAGGCGGTAGAGCCTTTCAACAGTCTGCCTTACCGCCGTGTTGATGTAGTGTTTGGCTTGGAGCTTGGCCTTAGCGTGCAGTCTTTTCAGTTTTCTGCTCGTTTTAGCCCCGCTCTTGTTGAGTTTTGACTGATATTCGGCAATTCTCTTCTGCCAGTAAAAGGCTATGGCTTTCAATGGTCTGCCGTTCACGAGAAAGCTTTCCCCGTTTTCAACGTAAACGGCCATCAGGTTGTTCACTCCCAAGTCAATGCCTGCCGAAAGGTTGTCCAAGGGCCGTCTCGGGACTTCAACCCACTCGCCGTTGATTAGCTTCTCCTCGACGGTAAAGCTAACGTGAGCGTACCACTTCCGTTTCACGTCATCATAAGTTATCTCTAAGCGTCCTTGCTTCCCTTTCAAGTGTATTCTGCCTTTAAACTGGACTTCGAGTCGCTTGAATCTCCCGAGGCCTTTGAGAATTAGTTTGTTCCCTTCAATTTTGTATTGGTCGTTTCTGAGGACAATTAAGCCGGCTTCCTTAGTGTAGGAGGGCGGTTTTGGTTTGAGCCAGTCGGGGAGTTCTCCGTTCCGCTTTTTTCGGAGGAGTGAGAAGAAGGCCCTCCAGCTTTCAGCGTTTTTTCTGGCTATTTGTTGGACTGTTGCGGAGCCGATTTCAGTCTTAAACTCTTCATAGGCTATCTTTTCAGTTTTGTTGAAGTCCACGGGCTTGCCCTCAAAGAATTCCTGCCTGCGGAGGTAGTTTACTCGGTTCCAGACTTTAGCTCCAATGTCAGCTAACTCGAAAAGGATTTTCTCTTGAGCTTTTGAGGGTTGGAGTTTAAGGGTTACTGCCCGCTTCATCTCAAAGTATGGTATTATTCTTAAGCCTTAAAATAGTTTTGCTTTCCCGCTTAATGGCTTTTGGGCGGTTTACTGCATCCCGCCCTAAAGGGCGAGGCCTTCAGGAGAAAAAAAGTAACCGAGAGACCAGGCCTTGAGATTATGATCCTAAGGAAGTCCCTCTTACCTGAGTTCACCCCCTCGGAGGCGGAGTTCAGGTACTCCCGTGGAAAATTTGAGATAAAGCCCTGATCAGTTTCTGATTTAACGGACTAGGTTCATTATGGCCGGCCAGAGGTTCAGGGCAAGCAGTACGAGGCCTACTCCAATTGTGACGTACCTCGCTGGTTTTGCTATCTTCTCTGGCAAATACCCCTTGAGCAGGTCGTCGAGCATTCTTCCGCCGTCTAATGGAACCAGGGGGAAGAGGTTCATCAGGCCGATGCCCAGGTCAAGGACGTAGATCCAGTACAGTGCAAAGAAGACCGGGAACACTATCCTGTCGTAGCCTATCTTTGAAACGTAGTGCGGAACTGGATAGATGCCTATAAACCCTTTCTCTGGATCATCCGGGTGCTTTCCAAGTTCTATCTGGAACGTTTTTTGCTCCCCATCTCTCAGCACGGTTAGAGTTATGATCTCTCCGGGTTTCGTCGAGTTCATTATCCTTATGAAGTCATCCATTGTGGTTACCGTCTGCCCGTTTATCGCCTTTATCACGTCGCCTTTCATGAGCAAGCCGCTGGCAGGTCCGTTGTCTATTACTCCAGCTATCTCCACCCCTGCCGGCTGGAAAAGGGGAGTTATTGCGAAGTTTATCAGGAGAAGGGCTATTAGGGCGGTTATTACGTTGGCGAGTGATCCGGCGCCGTAAACCCTAAGCCTCGTCCTTAGGGGGGCCTTCTTCAGTTCTTCCTCGTCGGGTTCAACAAAGGCTCCAGGAATGATAAAGAGCAGAACCAGACCGACGGATTTCAACGGCAGCCCATCGGCCCTGGCAACGACTCCATGGCTGAGCTCGTGAACCACCATAACAACGATCAGCCCTATGAGTCCGTACCAGAGCGGTATTGTCAGGCCGGGTATTACGAGCTGAACCCCCGCCTGTTTCCCTCCGGCTTGCAGGGCTCTTATGGCTGTTTTAAAGAGGGCATAGAACACGTAGGCCATTCCTAAGAAGCCCAGCACAATTCCAACGTCCCCGTACACCTTCCAGAACTTCCTTGCCCGCGACGCGGTTCTATCGATGAACCCGAGCAACCGCTTGGTTCTCCACATGGCGACGAATAGATCTACCTCTAACCCTTCCTCCTTTTCGATTGGCTCTCCCGTTAGGGGGTCGACTTCTCTCTTCCCGGAGAGCCCGTAGAGAACCGCCCAGAATGCCAAGACTGCCCCTGCTCCTATTATGAGGCCCGGTGAAACCATGAGCATCTCCCCGTTCTCTTTGTCCCCCTCTCTATGGGCAGTCCCAACTTATAAACCTGCCGACTTCCGGATCACCCCACGACCTCAACGTTCAGCTTTAGGCTCTGTATCGTCCCGTTTATTGCCTCGAGTATCAGTTTTTTCGCCTCTGTTTCGGCGTAGTTCCCATCCGGTGGCGCAGGTGGGAGCTCTGGAGGCTGGTCTTTGAAGAGGAGGAACCAGACCTGCCACCTGCCGGGTTTATCGATCTTGAAGGTGTAGTTCGTTTCGAACTGCGGCGTCCAGTTGCCCTCGATATCTACTGGAACGTGGGGTAGTGTTACGTTGAACCAGCCGGGCATCGGGTATATCTCGTGGATTATTGTAGTGTTCGTGCTGTTGTCCCATGTCAGGTTAACCAGCCAGATCTGGACGTAGTAGGTGACGTTTCTGCCCTCGTGGTTGACTATTCCGATTATGACTTTGCCTTCCTGGCCGGCTCTCAATTTTGTTGGATAATCGGCTGCCTTCCCTTCCGGCCCGAGGATGTAGAACTCCGTGAACTTCTCCCCCTGTTTCGGGTGGCTTATTACGTACGCGAGGGCTCCGATGGAGGCTATTATCGAGACTATCAGGATGACGGTGAGGGCCTTGTCTAGCCTGCTCGATTCCTCCCATTCGAGATCTTTCTTTATCCTCTCAAGGGTTATCCACGGTATCCAGGGTTCTACCGCCTTCTCCCTTCTGTAGATGGCTATAGCGGCAAACGCAATGTTGAAGAGGGTCAGGCTGACGAGGATTGGCGTCAGCCTTATTCCCCAGGGGGTGAAGTTCAGGCCGAGGCCTATCAGCGGAACTATCGCTATGCTCAGCCCGAAGCTCAGGGCCAGCCTCTCAAGGTTGTCCAGTTCCTTTTTCTCCGGGAAAAGGGCCGTTATAAAAACGTAGCCCGGGAAGAAGAGGACGAAGGCCAGGCCGAGGGCTTTTCTCAGAATGCTTTCCGGAGCGTAGGCTATAAGGAAGTCGAGGAGAAGCGAAAGCAGTATCACGGTTATTAGATCCCAGTGCTTTCTGACGCCGGTGAGCCCTTCCATTCGACCACCGGTGAGAGTATCCCTGGCTCTTAAAATGTTTTTGCAGGGAGCGAAACCCATTTAACCTCCGGGCGCGAAAAGTCTGTAGTATCACCCGGAGGGATATGCCCCGGGGAACCGCTGGCTTGAGTTGGGCCAGTGTAACTAACGGGGGTGTTGACTATGAGGAAGTTTAGTGCCCTGCTAGCTGTGTTGATGGTGTTTACAGCCTTTGCTGGCTTTGTTAGTGCCCACACAGTAACGGTCGATGGGGCTATAGAGGATGACTGGACAGCAGTCCCGGATACCCACTCCCCCAACACCTGGCAGTTATACGGCGATGAATGGGTCTGGAAGGATGCAACCGGAGACGAGAGGACCGATTTTAACAATTTTAACCCAGATCCAAGGGTTGACATAACCGAGTTCCACATCACCGCCGACGATACGTACATATACTTCCTGATAAAGTTCAACGACCTTGACGTCGTTGGCCAGGACGGGGCGCCGGGCATAATGATAACCATAGACACTGACCAGAAGTCAGGTTCTGGAGAAACGTGGTTTGGATATACCTCCGACACCCAAGTAGCACAGGACGGAAACGCCAACTGGGAGTACCAGCTCCTCATCGACCTGGCAAACAACCAGGTGACTGACGGTGGAGTAGTTCATGGCGACGGAATACCAGTCTGGAACGGTGGTTCCCCACTGGATCTGGTGGACACCAGCTGGAATGATATCTCATCCTGGGATGATACTTCATCGTCAGGCGACATGTTCGTAGCATCAACTGCCAACGACGTCGTTGAGGTCAGAATTAAAAAGTCGGAGCTTGGAAACCCAAGCACGATACGGGTTGAGCTTGGAGTTGTGAGAGCGCATCCTACTGGAAATGATCGTGCAGACAATGGAGTTGCGTGGAATATCAATGGCGCTCCGGACGTCCTCGATGCAATGACAACCACCGGGCCAAACACCTGGGACGAAGTTCAAGATGGCTACGTCGACTACTACGCGGACGTTGACATCTCCCAGGTTCCCTTCTTCAGCAACATCGCGGTTGCCCTCGCCGTTGCCCTGGGAGCTCTGCTGGTCTTCAGGCGCCGCTGAGCTTCTTCCTTTTTCCCATTTTCGCGGAGTAATGTTTTTTAGGATGTCCGTTCTTACATTCTCCGAGATAGTATATCACCGGCGGTGTTGAAAATGTTGAGGAGAGGTGGTCTGTTCCTGGTTCTCATCCTGCTGGGAAGCCTCTTCGCGGGCTTCGGCAGCAACGGCGAACTTGTTTCGGCTGACTCAGGTCAGATAGCGAGCGGAAACCCCTTCTCGTGGAACTATGATAATGTGAAAGCCCTCGATCGCCACGGGGATATCTACACCTACAACGACGGCAGCGACGGGGCGAGGGACATTATAGCGTTCTACTACGCGGCTTATCCCTCAGTAGTGTCCATGAGAATAGACCTCATGAACCTCAAGGTTAACGACGAGAACAACGCCAACTGGTACGTCCTGATGGACTACAAAAGCGGCGGCGCAACGTGGCTTCCCGATGGCCTGCAGGGGAGCACGTCAATGGAGTGGGACGTCGCGGTTGCCATTTACTCGCCGAGCGGTTACAGGGTTTACCTGCCCGACGGCTCCACGCTGGACGGGGCAGTAACAGGGGTTACCTTCAACGCCGAGTACGACCTTATCGTGGTTCAGCTCGACGCGAGCAGGCTCCCGGGTTATTCTTACACCAACACCGTTAACTTCCAGGTTCTGTCGTCCAAGGACTTCAACACGGTAATAACTGACTCTCTTCCCGATGACCTTCGCTACTCCGTTTCAAGCAACGCTCACGTTGGAACCGCCAAGGTTGCCTTCGTCCACCACGGCAACCAGCACATAGGCTACACCGACGTCTTCTGCGGGGGCATAGGGACTGGCTTCGACGAGGTACTCCGCGTTCACGACCAGTACAAAGTCCCGGTGAACATCCACCTCAGCGGCGTTATCCTTGAGTCGATGCTGTGGAACGACCCCCACTGCGGGGACTTCAACTTCAAGGACGAGATAAACAAGGGCATCTCCGAGGGGTGGATAGGCATACTCACATCCTCCTACGGTCAGCAGATAATGCCCTTCTTCCCCCGGGACTTGAACGTGAAGAGCATCGCCCTTGAAAATACCCTCATCTGGGAGATTTTCCACTACAACCCCAAGGTCGCCTGGGTCCCGGAGAGGGTGTGGGAAACCAAGCTCAGCGACGATGATCCTTACAACGGCGTCAAGAGCGACCCGTGGGAGTACTTTGCGGCAATCGACCCGGCGGACGGCCAGCCTTACGTTGAGGCAGTCATCCTCGACGAGAACACCCACGGAAGCGGCACTGACACCAACGGAAATCCAATAAACCCGCGCAAGGTTTACAGACTCCCCAACGGAAAGCTCAGAATCTTCTTCATCGACGACTGGCTGAAGGACACAATTTACAGCTCAAGCGACTGGGACTCCGACAGCTGGACGAGCGTAAAGGCCCACTGGCTCGACCTCGCCTTGAGCAGTGACCAGGAGCAGATAGACGTTTACGCTGACGACTGGGAGAAGGCCGCTGGCGTGGCGAACTGGCCGACGGATCCTCAGGATTATCTCTATGCGGTGAGATACGTCGCCTCTCACCCGTGGATTCAGGCTGTAAAACTAGATGACGTTCTCTCATGGAGCTCGGGACAGGGCGGCCGCTTCTGGGGCGACGGGGGCGACTACTGGCCGGTTCCAGGCACATACTCTGAGATTGGCGGGACGAGCGGCTACGGAGGCACTGGAGACGTAAACGGCGATGGAACCGCCGATAGAAACGCTTGGTACAAGGACTGGGCCATAAACTACTACCCCTACAACTGCCCCAAGAGCGCCGGCGCGCTCTGGTGGGACGCCTACCAAGAGCTTGAGACCCTGAAAAACAACGGAATATACAACAACCTCGTGAAGATGGCATGGACAACCCTCATAGCGAACCTCTACGAGAGCGGCTGGCACGACGGCCTCACGGGGTCGATAAGCGGCTGGCAGAAGGAGATAACCTCCCACCTGAGGCACTCGCTGGCCTACGCCTACGCCGCGTGGTGGCTCAACGATGCCGACAAACCCCTCTTGGCTTACTGGAAGAACGTTGACGGCGACAACGACAACGAGATTGTAATTCAAAACGACAGGCTCTACGCTGTGATTGACCCGATAGGTGGAAGGATTGGCTGGCTCTTCGACTCCAACGGCCACGTAGTCATCGGGAACTCAATGGCCCTTTGGAGCGGGACTGAAGGTGACTACAACGACGGCAACCACATCTGGGGTCTGAGCGATGCCCATGACAGCGGAACCTACGAGAACGACTACTACCAGCTCAGCATAATCGACGACGGAACCGATGGAAGGGTTCTCATAGCCGCAAAAAGCCCTGGAGGCTTCACCAAATACATAGAGCTCCGCAAGGGGTGGCCCTATCTTAAGATAACATACAGGAACGTGACCAAGACGGTTTACGTCAAGACGGGCTTCTCGCCAGGGCTGAGCGACATGCTCCACAACGGAAAGGTACACGTGGGCAGGGTCTGGCTCTACGACGGCAAAGTTGCTGGCTACTACAACACTGGGACGGACACGCTTGGGGCCTACGTAATTCCTGGCCCAGTGTCCTTCAATAGGGGAGAAGACTGGAGAACCCTCGCCATAGTCGACGAGATAAAGTTCAGCAGTGATGCCACTTTCTACCTGTACGCTGGCTCGTGGAACGCCTCGGTCTTTGGAAAGCTCCTCAGCGAGCCGATAAGGGGAACAGTGTCGGTTTCTCCCTCCAATCCAAGCGCCGGGGAGGCGGTTACAATATACTACAACGCGAGCGGTGGCCCCCTGGAAGACTCCACTTCCTTAACTCTCCACTGGGGACACGACGGCTGGAAAGACGTGACGGACACGCCAATGACATACGAGAACGGCCTCTGGAAGGTTACCATCCAGACCTCTGCTAACTGGGGCTCCATAGATTTTGTGTTCACGGATGGAAGCGCGTGGGACAACAACGGATGGAGGGACTACCACCTCTATCTAGCACCTTCAGACGTTCCGGGCAGTGTTTACAACCACTTAACCGGTGACGAGACTTCATGGGGAAACTATTTGCCCGCCCCAAACACTGGAGAGATACACGACGGCGAATACGTCTGGAACGACGCCTCGGACGATGAGCACTCGACGAGAAACTACCCGTGGAATTCTGAGAACTACGACCTCATGAGCGTCCGCCTCAGGGCGGACAATGAGTACGTGTACTTCTCGATAAAGCTGGGGGACATGTCCTCACTGGGAAGCTTTGGGGCGCCGATCATAGCCATCCCAATAAACACTGGTTCGGGAGCCAACCACACAGTCCCCTACGATGGCTCGCTCAGCTACTCCCCTGGCTGGGACTACTGGGTAACCATCGACATCTCAAAGGCAGGCATGCCAGACTCGGTGTTATTCACCGAACCGGGAGTTGAGGTTTATGATTCAAACTTTAACAAGCTCACCGGAGACTACTACGCCGTAGCATCAAAGGCCAACGGCGTTGTTCAGGTGGCAATCCCGAGGTCTCTCCTCGGAAACCCGTCTTCGGTAGGCTTTAACGTCCTCGTATTCATAGGAGACAGCAGGGGCGGCACAATAGATCCCGGTTCGCCCAGAGTCGTAGAGCTTATGAGCGCTTCGAACACGGACGATGAGCTGGGCGACGGTTCAATAGATGCAGCCCAGACGGTTGACCTCTCAAACGTTCCCTTCTTCAGTAATCTCGCCGTTGGCATTGCAGTCTTAATCGGTGCCCTTCTGCTCTTCAGGAGGCACTGATTCTTTCTCTTTTTTCGTTGCCCACCACCAGTATACAAAAACGTAGGCAACGAACATCAGGTCTCCAAGGTGGGAGTGAAACAGTTCCAGGAAGGATATGCCGCTATAGTATCCAATAACCAGAAGGGTGAATATCCTCAGCGCGTTAAGGGGGATTATCCCGAGGGCACCGGCGAGCAACAGGGCGGCCTCCCTTCTACTGGATTTCCTCAGGTAGATGAGCAACAGGGTCGCGAGGATGTAAATAACGAAGGCATCGAAGCCAGAACAGCCGGAGCCGATTATCACTATGCTTCTCCCCACCACCGCCACGTTTTCGTTGATCTTTATGGGGACTCCCGAGAGGGTTACCAGTCCTTTAACCAGTACTGAGGTGATATCCACGAAGAGGGCGCTTGTCGCGTCTATTGCCTCACGGATCAGATTGGTTTTGGCCAGCAGGGCTATGGTTGCTCCCCCGGCTGCAACGGTTAGGGGCACCTCAAGGCCCCGTACTCCGTACAGTAGGAGCTGAAGGCCGAGAAGGAGGAACATGAGAAAGGCCGAGGGGCTTGTGTATTCCCCCAGCCTGACCACAAGAAAGGCCGGTGAGATCAGGATGAGCGAGGCCCCGATGATAGTCTGGAGGTCTAATCCGCGCCTCCTCGGGAGGGCCCTCTTTTCCGAGATGTGGAGTGTTAGGGCGTAAATCAGGCCAACGTAAAGCGTGAAGGGAGTCCTGTAAATCAGAAAAACGGCCGTTGTTAAGAGCACAACAAGCGCTTCGAACGTTCTGATTTTTATCACCATCAACTTTACACCCCCGCGTGGTCGGTGTCCCTGATCATTCCCACTGCAACTGCCGCAAGTCCTAAGGCGCTCATCACGAAGGCCTCCGCCGCTGCTCCCGGGAGTTTTCCCCTCAGGATGAGCAGGATTGCCCCCGTAACGGCCAGCCAGAAAAGGAAGTAAAAGGCGGCTTTTCCAAAGCTTTCGCGGAGCTCGTATACGGTCACACCGATTAGTGCCGCGAAAAGGGTGTAGTCGCTTACCGCAGAGACTGCCAGAACGCCCATCAGGGCGAGGTCTCTTTTGTCCTCTGCCTTTATCTTCCCCTGGAGGACATCGTTGAGGATTAAAACCGTCGTCGTGCTCAGGAGTACAAGTTCCCTCAGACCCCTCGCTGTGTAAACCGAATCGAAGCCGGGGCTGTATATAACGGCCAGGAGGTAGAGGGAAACCCCGAAGAGGGCAGCTTTTCTCCACCTTAGGGCGAGGACGTAAGCTATGGCCGTCAACAGTGGAATCCAGGATTTCAGCACTGCCGCAGCCACAATTGAAGCAACGAGACCTATCATAGGGCATTCACCACCCTGGGTAGGAGATCCTTCGGCGATAGCTCCACAACTGTTATTCTGCTCCTGATCTTTCTCAGCAGCTCTTTTCTTTCCTTATATACCAGATAAAGAGATTCGAGGTTTTCCGGCCCAATGCTTTCCCGTGGGATAAACCTTACCGGGTTGGGATACAGGATGGCAACCTTGGAGCCTTTGTCCTCAAGCATGCTGGCGGCGCTGAGTATGGCCCATGGGTGGAGGCCGATGTCATCGAGTATAACCACGTACGAGCTTTCGGGAACGGTACTTGCAGCCTTTTCGATGCCCGAGAGCGGACTTCTCGCCTTTATGCGCAGGATCTTCCTGATGAGAGTGTTTCCCCTCAGAGGGGAAGGTCTTAGCTGGGGTCTTCCTGGTTTGGGCTCCAGCTTAAGCTCCGAGAGCGCTTTCCTCGGTTCGTAGACGTTCCTTATGACCTTGTAAACCCCATGATCGTTGTAGGCAACTATTCCAACCCTGTGGCCGTGGCGGGCAAAGTAGGCTATTAGCTGGGCCAGGATGAGGATCAGGTAGTCCGTCTTCACGTTCCTTATTTCCCTTCTGAAAGACTCGTCCACGTTAACGAGGACGTAAACATCTGCCAGCGTTTCCCTTTTGAAAACCCTCACTATCGGCCTGAGGATCCTTGAAGTTGCCTTCCAGTCTATCTTCTTGACATCGTCCCCGGGCAGGAACTCTCTCAGCTCCTCAAAATCAAAGCTTTCGCTACCTATTCCCAGGGCATGAAGGAGCTCTGCGAAGGCGTTTGGTTCTTTTCTGAGTCTTCTCGCTTCGGCAACCTTTCTCGGCGAGGGGAGAACGGTCAGCGGTTTAACCCCCTCGACCCTGAGTTCTCCCATGAAAAGGCCGGATTTATCGGTGAAGAACGCCTCCACGCCTGGATCCAGCGTTCCCTTCTTCAAGGGCTTTATCCTGAGATAAGTTTTTGCCCTTTTCCCGGGTTCCAGATCTATCGAGACGTCTTCAGCCTCCAGATAGGGATTCCGGATCCTAACGATGGCTTTTCCCGGAATGCCAAATTTCGACTCAACTTCCACCGGAATCTCCGCCCATTCCAGCTCGGTGATCCTCTCGGGGAGCTTCAGCACGGCCCTTCCCTCTCCCCTAAAGGCCAGCCTAACCGCTGAGTAGTAGGCCATTACCGCTGAGGAGACCCCGGCCAGTGCGGGGCTCTGCAGGAATATTGCTCCTGCGAGGAGCACCCCTGAGAGGCCAAGCAGGAAGTCGGCGGTTTTCATCCAGTCGGCACCTCTACTCTGTTGAGGGCTTCTCTGACAATTTCCTCCCCTGTTAGACCTTCCATCTCGTATTCGGGTTTTATCAGGATTCTGTGGGACAAAACTGGAACAGCTAGACTTTTAACGTCGTCTGGAATGACGTAGTCCCTGTTTTCCAGGTAAGCCTTTGCCTTGGCCGCCAGGAGAAGGTGTTCTCCGGCCCTCGGTGAGGCTCCGAGAAGGGCCCTGTCGTCTTCTCTAGTTTCCTTCAGGATTGAGTAGATGTAGTCGATTACTGGCTCGCTGACCTTTATCTTCCTGACTTCCCTTGCCGCTTTTTTGAGCTCTTCCTTGGCGATGACGGGTTTTGCCTCGTCGAAGAGGCCGAGGTTTTTCCTTCTCAGCATTTCCTTTTCATGATTTTCGCTGAGGTACGAGACCTTTATCTCCATCATGAACCTGTCCGCCTGGGCCGTTGGTATCTCGTAGACACCTTCGATCTCAACGGGGTTTCTGGTGGCTATTACCAGGAAGGGATCGGGAAGTTTGAAGGTCTGACCCTCTATGGTAACCTGTCTCTCCTCCATGGCCTCAAGCAGAGCACTCTGGGTCTTCGGCGATGCCCTGTTTATCTCATCCACGAGAAGGATGTTCGTGAATATTGGCCCCTTCCTTATCTTGAACTCCCCGGTTCTCATCTCGTAGAAGCTGTGCCCGATTATGTCCGCCGGAAGGAGGTCTGGCGTCATCTGTATTCTGGTAAAGGCTAGGTTCAAACTCCTTGCAAAGTTTTTGCTCAGCGTCGTCTTTGCCAGTCCCGGGACGCCCTCGAGGAGAACGTGCCCGTTTGAGAGCAGTGCTATGGTCATGAGCTCAACAACGTCGTCCATTCCCACTATGGCCTTTTTTACTTCCGCCTTTATCTTTTCGATTATCATTTTCAATCACCTAAGCTCTTCAGCATTTCGAGCACTTCTTTTTTATCCCACCCGTTTTCCTCCGCAAGTTTGAGCGCGATTTCCTCCAGGGAGTCTTCTCCCCCGATTATCCTCTTAACGATGAACCCGAATGGTTTCCTCAAGTACCTAAGCATCCCAAATTCATAGACTATAACCAGTAACCCCAGCAGGAAGAGGATCTTCTGGGCGCTATCCTTTGGCAGAACCCTCCGTATCGTTATCGTCCCCTGGGTGTAGAGGTTGAAGTCGCTGTGGTGGCCTTCGTCTATGTAAACCGGGCCCGGGATGTAGTTTACTAGGTTTCTCAGGAAGGGGTAGTTCTGGTCGAAGAGGTTGTTGCTCAGTATGTCCGGATCCGCGAGGACTATTATCCTGCCCTTTCCATACCTCGTCATGGCCAATATTGGGTACGGTCTCCTGTGGAAGTTTATCATTGCCGTCCCGCTCGTGTAGACTTCGCCCTTTCTGGTTACTATTACCGCGGAGGGATCGTTGGTTATAACCTTGTCAACGCCCCGACCGAGCACTGGGTCGGTTATCCTTACCGTTATCAGAAAGCGGTCGTCTATCTCGTAGAAAAAGTCCCTCAGGGGGTACTCTGAGATGCCCATCGGCACGTTGAGCCCCCTGAGTATTTGGTTGGCCGTCCCAAAGTCGTCGGAGATGAAGAGCGTGTTTCCGTCCTCTACGAACCTCTTTATTGCCTCTATCTCCTCGGGGGTGTAGTCTACGTCGGGCCCGACTATCATGAGTGTTCCCCCGGAGAGCTCGTAGGAGTCCAGGGGGCCCAGCAGAGGCACTGGCTCCTTTCCCTCCCTGTAGAGGAGCCCTGCAAACTTCGATATCCCGTCCCAGTCCGAGTTGAACATGCTGTACTGGGCGGAGCTTTTGAAGTAGGGAACCGTCAGCGGCATGGTGAAGAGGATGAAAACTCCCGTCACCAGCAGGGCGTACTTTACTGTCTTCCTCATCCCGTCCCACCCAAGGCAGTTATCACAGCCTCGGCGGCCTTCTTGAAAGCCTGGAGCTCGGCTTTTGTGGGGGTTTCTTTTTTGTAGACGGCTTTTTCGTGTATGGAAGTCAGGGTTTTCAGGCTTTCGTATCCTTCCCATCCCTTCAGCTTTTCCAGGGTCTCCCTGGGTGTCAGGTTCTTTGGTATTCCCATTCTTCTGAACAGGAGATCCCTTATGAGAGAATACGCCTCGCCGACGTCTTTGGGGATTTCCAGCTTGGCGGGAGTTTCTTGGGATGGCTCGGGGAGGGCTTCAGTTCCTTCGGGGGCTTCCTCATGGCGAGTCCTTTTCCTGAAGAGTCTGTCTCTCTGGGAGTATGTGACGAGGCCGGCAACTATGAGGATGACCGCCAGGTACCTTAGAAGGTTGTCCTCAACGGCTACCACCGACACGAGGAGGACGTTCGATTTGGATGGAAGATAGAGCTCGGTGCCGTTAAAGACTGCGTATATCTTCAGGGTTTCAACGGTTTCGTGCGTCATGTTTACTGAAAAGAGGCCGTTGGTCGAGTTAACTATCGCATAGGGCTGGTCATTGACGTAGATTTCAACGGTCGAGTTTATCGCCGGACTAATCGAACCCCTGATTTCAAAGGTTTTGCCGGCTTCGACGGTGCCGGGACCGGTTATCGTTATGGTCGTGGGTATTCTCGTGAACTCTGCGGTTACCACCTTGCTCGTGCCCTCGTGGAACTCATCTCCCTGGAACTCCAGCGTGATCTGAAAGCTGGCTTCTCTTGAACTTTTCAGGTCAAAGGCCACGGTTCCGTTTGAATCCGTTATGAAGGGCGTTCCATTGACCGTTATTTCCCTTTCAGGGAGAGGGTTTGAGTAGTAATCCACGAGGACGGCCTTGAGGGTGAGGGTCGTGTTAACTATTGCCGAGGTCGGGGAGGTGATCAGGAAGTACGTCGGTATTTTTCTTACATCGATTTCCAGCCACTCCGTGCTCAGGTTCCCCTGGACGGCCTTCACGAAGTATTTGCCAGGGTTCGTGAAGCGGTAAGAAAGGGTGAAGAAGTGTCGCGAAACGGGGACTACGATTCCCCTCTCAAGACCGTTCTCGTCCAGTATTATTATCGCTACGCTCTCGTTTAAGGGGGCCGTACCGAAGAAGGTCACGCTCTGGTTCACTATCGGGTTCTTGTTGGTGACGTAAAGCGAAAGACCAATTATTCTGATCTGGTTTTGAGTTTGATTCTGGTTTTGAGGCTGAGTTGGAACCTCAAAGGTCTGGTTTAAGATTTTTTCGGCGGCAGTTCTGATCTCGTTCAGGTACTTCTCAACTTCTCCCGTGTCAAACCTCAGTATCTCCGTTCCGTTGTAGAGTTCCATCGACTTTATCTCCTCGATGTACCCGTTCATCCTTGTGATGATGTTTACGATACCCATTGCAAGGCCGGGACTTTGATTGTTCTCCTGGAAGCTGAGCAAAAGCCTGTCCAGGGTAACGAGTTCAACTGAGAAGTTGTAAAACGGGGGCAGAACCTCAAAGACTCTCGCCTTTATCCCCTTCTCCCGGTAAATCTTGCCTTCCATCATTATCTGGAGGAGTTCGCTCCTTGTGTTCTCGGCCAGAGTCAGGCCGTAGTCGTTTCCCTCGTAGTAGGTGTATCTTAGGGAGTACGCGAACTTCTCAAGGGTGTGGGAGAAATACTGATAGAGAAACTCGTCATGGGGAACCGGCTTCTCAACTCCCCTGGCTCCCGCAGGAGGGAGAATTAGCAGAACGATGATGACAACCGTTAGAAATTTTGCAACTCCCCATGACCTCATTTTACTCCCGCACACTTGAGCACAAAAACCTTTTTAAGTTTTCTCAAAATTAAGGCTCGGTTAAAATGGGGCGCTTATCGGGTGGAATTCTGACTGCACTGGGGACAGTCCTCTGGTACCTGGGTGGCTCTCTGGGCAATCAAGCCGTGGTAAACCTTGGGATAGGTTCCATAATTCTTGGCATAGTTGCCTTTTCCCTCCCCGGGTGGAGGTGCCTCCCCCTCGATACCAGGGGCGTTTTGAGCTCTTCTTCCTGTGCCTTCTTTTCAAGCCTTGCCTCTGACGTTGGACTTAAGGGAAAGGCCTTCGTAATCCCTCCCTACGAGAACCTTCCTCACGGCGGGATTTTCATCCCGGTTTCTTCCAAAGGGAAGCCCAACCTCGGCAGGCTCTTTGAGGGCAGGGTTCTTTATTCCGAGCCCGAACCAGGCTTGCTCCTGTCACCCGTTCCGGGATGGAGGCTTACTGAGGATCTGGACATCCTAGGCTCAGGTGTAGGCTATGCTTCCTCGGCCGTTTCGGGCGTTCTGGACAGACTCGGCCTTCCAGGCCCCAAGGTCTTTGAAGAAGGCGAGAATATAGAGGTTTATGTTGAAATCTCATGCAGGGAGTTTCCCTACGCAGATCCGGTGCTTTCGGCCGTTTTGGTTGCCCTGGCAGCCGGTGCCGGCGAGGTTCTCACCGTTGAGGATATCGGTGAGGTTAAAGGGTATCTCAAGCTTCTCCTGAAAAGGGCCGGCGGTGTTGAGAAATGGCTGTGAGGGATTATCTTGTGATTTTTCTCGGCGTCTGGATCGTTATTTCGGCTGTTCTCTCCCCTTCCACGGAGGTTTTCCTCACGGTGGCCCTCATAGGCATCCTGATAACCCTGGAAGTTGGCGAGTTCTACCTTGCTGAGGAGACGAAAGAGGGTCTTAAGTACTCTGCTTATTTCCTTCTGTTTGTTTTTCTAGTAGTTGTTGTCATGAAAGTCTATGAAATCCTTAACGGCTAGATAGGACTAGGTGAGATCTTTTGATGAAAAATGGAATATCTTCCTGGTGTATACAGCTTTTTTAGTGCTTGAAGGACTGCGCCCTTAACGACGACAACGTGATAATGACCGATCTCCTTTTGAGGAGTTTTGGCGGTTATGAAGGTAACATCCGAGTTAAGGATTGCCCTGCGATAGTCTTTGGTCGCGTAATACTCGCCTCCGCAGACAATGGAAAATGGAAAATTTAGAAATTCAGAGACAACACTTACGGGCCTTTAATATTCATTAAAGACAACAATGAAGGAAACTGAGACTCAAAGCCTCCTGAGGAACTTGAGGATGTATATCTTCGTTCTCACGTCAAAGAGAGAGCCGAGGATATCTGAAAAGTTGCCCCTCATTGTTGGATTAAGCCTAAAGGCCGTAAGTATATCCTCTGCTCCAGTTTTGTTACCGCTCAAAACCTTCAGAAGGCCTATTTGGAGTAGGTGGTAGCTGAGAACCCTGGTATCATGCCTTATGTCGCCATGTTCCTTTATCATCCTATACCTGCCCTCCAAATATTTCGCAAAGGAAAACTGGCCCGGATGGACTGAGTAATCGACAAGTGGCTCACCTATAGCTCCAAAAAGACAGATTCTCGACATTCTAAGCCACATATCCCAATCCTCGCAGGTAACAAAGCTCTCTCTAAAAAGACCCGCTTTTTTGAAGCAGTCACGCTTGACTATTATCGTCGACGTGCCCGTTATGTTGTCTTTGAGCAGGTATTTGTATACGTTCCCGCTCGCCTTTGGGTGCTTTATCCCGAGAACTCGGTTTTTCTCCAGATAATAGTATGTAAAGGCAGTGTATATAAGCCCGTAACTCTCGGGTAGCTCCCGGAAGAGTTCCAGCTGGCGTTCAAGCTTGTCCTCTCTCCAGCGGTCGTCATCGTCGAGAAACGCTATGAACTCTCCCCTTGCCTTTAAAACGCCGAGGTTGCGGGCGTTGGCTATTCCCCTTCCCTTCTGTGGGATGTACCTTATCCTGCCATCGCCGAGGGAACGGACGAGTTCCCGTGTTGATTCGCTCCGGGCACCGTCGATGACAAGAACCTCAAAGTCGTCGAAGCTCTGGTTTAATACGCTCTCTATCGCTCGCTTTAGAAGGGCGTCCCTGTTGTATGTCGGGATTATAACGGATACCGTCGGCTTCAATGGCCCTCCTCCATGACCTTTATCAGGGCTTTGGCTATCCTCATGTCCTCTTTGAACGTTATTTTGAGGTTAAAGCAGTTGCAGTTGAGGGTGTGGACTTCAAAACCGGCCATCATCGCCAGAAGGATGTCGTGGGGTATGGTGTTGAGGTAGCCCTCCTTCACTGCGAGTTCAAGCGTTTTTTTGAGAGCATCGTAACGATAGCCGGTTGGTGCTTCTCCCATCACGTATTTCGAGCGGTCGTGAATTCTCTTTACCTTCTCACCATCCAATTCGATGAGGTTCCCTGTTATGGGATTCACGGTTGTAACGACGTCTTTTTCTTCTAGTTCTGAAATGATTTTCTCAAAAATCCACTTGGGAGTAAACGGCCTGACCGCGTCGTGTACGATGACTTTTTTCTCGGTCTCTTCGACCTCTCTAAATCCGTTCAGCAGGGACTCGTTTCTGGTTGCCCCACCTGGGGCTATTTTGGAGATTTTGGGGTACGTCTGCCTTAGCTCTTCCGCGACCTTAACAAAATCCGGATTGGAGACGAGTATAATTGAATCTATCTCTCGAACACCGGAGACGTTTTCCAGTGTGTGCTCTATTATCATCTTGCCTTCCAGCGGGTAGTACTGCTTTGGGATTCCCAGTCCTGCCCGCTTTCCTATCCCTCCGGCGAGTAGAATCAATGTTGCCATCAGCTATCCCCCTTGATTAACCGTTTGTACACTCTCTCCGAGGATTTATCATCGTCTCCGACTTCGTAGAGGAGGCTTTTAATGGTTTTTCTCCATTCCAAGTCCCTCTTTGGGTCGTCAATGTAAGCGGTCAGCGCGCTGATCAGCCCCTCAACGTCTTCCGGCTTGGCCCCAGGTGCAAAAAACTCGTATGGCAGCAAAAATCCGCTCTTTGCCTCCAGTTCTCTCCTGTCGGGCAGGTAAAAAACAACGGGCCTCTCCAAAAGAATGTAGTCCTCGTAAATGCTTGAGTAGTCTGTGATAAGCACATCGAATGCGCCCATAATGTCGTTTATAGTGAGGAAGTGCTCCGCCAGAGGTTCATCGGTGAGCAGTCTAATGTTCCCGCTGTTTTTAATTTTTGGGGCAATTGCATCCGCTACGAGCTTGTGGGGTTTGATAACCAGCAGTGTGTTGCTCCTCTGTAAAAATTCGGCAAACCTTTCATTAAGGAGGCTTTTGACCACCCTTACACTCGCCTCGAAGTCTTTGAGGTAGCTCGTGTATCTGTAAGTGGGGGCATAGAGAATTATGTGATCATATTTCTCAACATCGATGCTTAATATCTCCGAAAGGAGCTCCCTGGAGCATTTCAAGTTGGTGAACATGCCGTCGTTCCTCGGCTGGCCGAGGATTCTGAACTTTCTCGGATTTATCATAAACTGCCTTACAAAGGCTCCAACAACCAGCTCGGAGGTTGTTACAAAATCAGTTGTCCAGCGGTCCATGTAAAGGTAGAGGTCTTTTATTCCAAGGGGGTGTTCGTAGCCTGTTTTCTTGCCGGGAAGGCCGTGCCAGAGCTGAATTACCCTCTGACCGAGATGAGGAGTTACCGGGAGAACGTCCGTTGTTACGATGAACTTTGCTCTGATCAACTCCTTTAGACCCTGAAGTGAGTAGAGGGGGACGGTTTTAACTTCGGGGTACTTCTCCTGTAAGACAGTAACGACATGCTTGCGGGGGTTGTTGAGGAGCCACACTAGCTCGTGTCCTTTGTTGAGGTTGTGAACATACTTGAAGAGTGTGAGGGCGTTGTCAGAGACGTCTGGTGTGGAGTAGAAGATTATTCTGTTTTCGTCTTTGGGAATGGTGTTTGCAAGTGAGGTTATCCTCGATGCCAGGAACTGGAGTTTGACACGGTTCATTGTTATCGGAGAAGTTATCAGTGTAAAGCTTTAAAATCTTCTCGGGCAATTAGAGTTGGAGAGCCATGGTTAAAGTCAGCGTTATAATGCCTAACAAAAACAATGAGAAGTCAATTTAGCACTCCTTTCCTTTTCAAAATTTCAATGATAAATTTCCTGTTGTTTTTCCAAACGTCATACTTTTCTTGCACAATTTTTTGTCCTTTAATTATCATGTCCTTGAAATCTTTGTAATTGTCAATAACGTTAGTGAACTTTTTCATGAAGTCATTTCTGTCACAGCATTTGAACTCAATCATGTAATTATCAAGCGGGTTTTTCCAAGTATCCGACTTCAAAACTATTAAGCCCAACCCAAGAAATTCTAGACTGGCTAGAGAAAACGATTCTTGGAGTGAAGGAATGATCCCAACTTTAGCCCTTCCCGCAATCTTCATGGTCTCGTCCCAAGACCTGAATTTTAGAATTTGAATATTACCAAGATCCTTATCTTCCTTAGCGCCGATCATTACACCCGTGTATGGGGTATCTTTTAAAGCATTAATCACAAATTCTGGGTTTTTTTCACTTGAGAATCTACCCACAAAGGCGAAATCATACTTCTTCTTTTTGGAGGAGTACTTCAAAAGCTTCTCAGTATCAACACCGTTAGGTATGACCACAATATTGGAGGGGTTGAAATGCTTGTAGTAGTACTCGACAGTACTAGGATTAAAGACTCTAATCAGTTCCGCTCTTTTGTAATACTCCAACCTGTATTTGAACATTGGATATCCAAAGCATTTTCCAGCAAAACTTTGATAGTTTCTCCTAAACCAATCCCAATCTCTTCCATCAAGAACAACGTGAAACTGCCTCTTTTTGTACGGCAAGAACCCATGCGAAATTACTATATCAGAATCCTTGAACAAATCTTTGAATTTAGTGTAATGATAATAAAAGTCGGCATAATCCCAGAACCTGTTATACAATCTCCTAAACTCGGACTCTCTCATGATGACCTCCCTGTCACATAGCGGGTTATTCATTGAGTCCTCTTTTAGTAATTTACTACAGTACACTTCGTATTCTATGCCCAATTTATCGCGAATATTTAATAGTGATATTACTATGGACTCCATAACCCGTTCTAATCCACCGATGTTACCAGCATACTTCACGTAGATTCTCATAGTTCATCGCCTCATCTTGATTAAGTAACGGTTTTAACTTCGGGGTACTTCTCCTGTAAGACAGTAACGACATGCTTGCGGGGGTTGTTGAGGAGCCACACTAGCTCGTGTCCTTTGTTGAGGTTGTGAACATACTTGAAGAGTGTGAGGGCGTTGTCAGAGACGTCTGGTGTGGAGTAGAAGATTATTCTGTTTTCGTCTTTGGGAATGGTGTTTGCAAGTGAGGTTATCCTCGATGCCAGGAACTGGAGTTTGACACGGTTCATTGTTATCGGAGAAGTTATCAGTGTAAAGCTTTAAAATCTTCTCGGGCAATTAGAGTTGGAGAGCCATGGTTAAAGTCAGCGTTATAATGCC